>NZ_BAAADJ010000044.1 GCF_039522365.1 Bacillus carboniphilus
TACATGTTAATTCCATTAAACCAATGTCTATTAAAAATGCATGGCTATGAAATCGTGAGAAAACAAGAGAAATCGTAAGATTACCCTTTATATATAGAGGGAGTAAAGTTAAACAACATTATCCTCAAGATAAGGAGGAAGGGCTTTGGGTAAAAATAAAACGAGTATTCTGTATTTAAATGTGTTTATAGGTGCTTTAGGGCTTGTCTTAATTATTATTGGGGCATATAGGTATGTTGAAAATGTCGGTGGTACAGGTAGCTATATTCATTTTTTTGGTTTCATATTTACGATGATTTACATCAATCACCTTGAAAATAGAGCTGGTATAAGCAAAAAGATTATCTGGATAAGAGCTGCTGTACCTATTTTAACACTTCTTGTTATTTATTATTTCTTATTTTAATTTAAGGTTTATTCTTCTAGTGGGTAGCAAAAGTTTAGGATCGTTGCCCATTTTTCTTATTAAAGTAACGGATCAGATTTGTTCAATAAGGAATTTTAGTGAAACTATATGTCTGAATCTTCGTATTATTTAATAAAGGAAGTGATCATATTTTAAAAAAGGTTATTTTCTATGGTTCTGTTGTTTTATTTATGCTTGTATTGCTTTTTATGATTACTGAAGAGCTTTCAGTATTGAAAAAAGCAATTCAAAGATTAGAAGATGTCCAAACACCACGTATTAAATTGACTATTTATTGTTTTCTGATTGGGGTTTTAGTTGAATGTAGAAAGCTTTCCTCTATTTTTAAAGGTGGCTTTGGCATCAATTGGTTTATTATTCCTACTGGAGTTTTACTGATACTTTTATTCATACCTGTAATTACATGGATCAATTGGTTCGGGGCTTATCCTCCATTTATCTTTAACCTATTTTATGTCATAGAAACCAAATTCTTACTGTCAGTCCTATCAGGTATTTTTCTGGTCAGATCTATTATCAAACAGTAAGTATAATAAACTTGTAAAAAATTTATGATATTAACTAAGCAGCAATGTTGTGCTAACGGTCAGAATACTTTAAGAAGACCGTTAAGGAGAATGTGATGAATTTATATAATCAGTTAAAAAAGGAAACCTCAAATTGGGTACGTTTTGAATTAGGGTTAGATAAGTTAGAGGGTATCGAATATTTTAAGGAAATGCATTATCGAGCGAAATCCATCTTTAACTTTCTTTTTAATGATAGTGATACCATTTGGTTAATTGCATCTGTTAGTAATTGTAAAAATTGTAAGGGAACTGACTTACCTAAAATTAAACGATTTTTAAGAAATAAAAAATTAACGTATAGCCTCAAGTGTAAAACAGTACCTTTTGAATACGATGAAGAGAATACGGAAATGGAAACTATTCAATATACCTTGAAAGTTAATAAAAAAGATATGCGATTAGACTATCTTATTAAAGCAATTGGTAATAAAGATTTTACTAGAAAGCCTGTGATTAACGGTAATTTATCGTTTGTAAATGAAACAAAAGGAATTCTTTTTCACATGTATGATGACCGTGGATGTGATGTATTTAGCTTAAAGAAAGATATTCTTTTACCTCTATACCATAAGTTTCGGAAGTGGATTTTAGACTATAATCGGATTGAAATAGACCGAGCTTTTGAAGAAGGATTATTCAATTGTTACGAAACAACAGAGGAAAAGGAAATGAGACTTAAAACGAATGAAATTAAAATAAAAGAAACGGAATTTAAATTGAACCAGGTTAATACATGTCATATCACTCATGCTCTTGAAATTCCAAATGAATTTGTACAAGCATGTTCCGATGAGATAGGTTTAACAGGTTTTACTGTTGCAGTCCGAGATAGAAGCAGTAATTCAACTATCCTTAATGCTACAAAAACTGAGGCTTTAGCTCTTATTGATTATCAAACTGAACTCATGTCGTTATATTCAAAAAAATACAAAGGCAGTTATAAAGGTTGGTCAGCAGAAATGGCGTTTTAAAGAAATTTTGATTCGTCTAATTAAAGTCTTATTCAACTTAAGGGTGCGGTGATTCATGGAGGATTAGCCACCTTTTTTGTTGAAATACTTATTGAACAAACGGAACAGTAGAGTTTAAGAAGACTTGTTGTATAAAGGTCGTAATTGGAGGCGACCTTTTTTTCGTTGTCCCTCTATTCAGAATTTAGGAAATCTACATTTGGAATATTATGTTAAAATTGGGTTGCATAACTATTTCCGACAGGTAAGGATAGGCAACATGGGTAGATTATATGATTTTTTAAGAAATCAATTATTGCCTAACTGAATTGTTAGTTTCTTATTGATGGGGTGAGAATTCTTTGAGAACACTGCTAATTGGAGTCTTACTAATGTTTGTGACAGGTTGTAATAATATCTCGGAAGAGGAGATGATGGAAGGATTAGTTTCAAGACATCCTGATTTTTATATGCTATATGCTGTACCAGAAAAAGAAAAAAACTTTAAAGATAATCTAGAATTACAAGATTATTATAATGTTGATTTCAATCGGTTAATTAGTCCAGAAAGTTTAGATACTCTTTACTATGGTTCATTTATATGGTTAAACGATGTTGAAAAATATGAGTATGTTGAATCCCTTGAACTAGACGAATTCCCAACATTTTTAGTGTTTGATTCAAAAATGTTAGTTTTTAAATCAACTGAAATTGAAGAAGTAGATGAATATCTCTCTACTCGTGAAGAAACAAACTTAATAAAGAAACGAAGAGAGAACAGACTGTTAATAATTGACGCTTTAGAAAAAACAGAAAAAACACTTAGAGGAATAAATGGAATAGAAACAACTGCTTCTTCATTTGATGGTGGCAAAGTTAATTTTAGACTTATGATCCGACAAGATCTGTCAAAAGAAGAAGCTATTCCCCTATTTAATAAAATATTAGAAAGTATTGATCAATCTTCAAATGAATTAGATATATGGCAACATTATGTTGGTAATTTTGATATCAAAAGTTTTGAAAAAGGTGTGATTTATGAAGCAACTAAACTAATTGGTGGGGATTTGGTGGTAAAACAAAAATAAATCATAATAATCGAATTATATGTTGTTTGTGAAACATTTTTCTTTAACTAACGGGTCAGTATAGTTTAAAAGTGGGATATCAACTAGAGAAGGGAGTGTTGTTATGGAAAGATTCGAGTCATTTTCGTTCGTTCGAAAGTATCGAAATCAACATATAGAGTTCTTTAACATTGTTGGGCTAAAACACCCAGACGAATTTGTTGACGCATGGGACGGAAGAGGAGGAAGGCATGTTGGGTATGTCATGTTTTATACTCCTGAATATAAGACGCATCCCCACGAAAATTTTGTATATATCATTAAAGAAGATGGTAGAGATTACTTACGTATAACTAGATATTCCAAACAATTTGTCTATGATATGCAACACTACCTTACACAAAAACCCTTTGAAGCAGAGAATTGTACAGTATTAAAGACAGACATACAACGGGAAGATAAGGAATCAGATTTAAGTTTAATGAAGAGAATTATTACAAATGATGTTCCTTGGGACATCTTATATAACGTGCAATAATTTACAATTGTATTAGCTCTTTTTCCTTTTAAAGTAACGGGCAGAATAGTTTAATAAAGAATTTTAGTGAAACTATATATCTGAATTTTCGTATTATTTTATAATAGGAGTTTGAAATCTGAATCAGGGGGTGTCATATGAAAAAAATAATTAGTACGACTTTGTTTTTTGTGTTCTTTTGGGGTTTGGAAAGACTTGTAGATTGGATGTTTCCGTTTTTATATTATTTATGGTATCCAATTTGGTTTGCAATCGGAGTGGTTTCTTTAGTCGCTTGTAAGCTTATCTATGATTGGATGGATAATCACGAAAAAGGTTATCTACCACCCAAAAGAAGGGCAATTGTCTTTTTCTCCATAGTGTTTGTGGCTATCACTATATTGGGAATTGGGTACTGGAATGAATACCGAGAGAAACCAATGGAGGATGTGTTAGATAATTACAGTTATCCTAAAGAATTGTCAATAAATCCAACTACAAACACAAGTAAAAATCTCAAGGATTCACAATTATCAATATATGATGTCCAAAAGACGAAAAAAAGTAATGGATACCACATGTCAGAATACTATGATGTTTGGTGGGAAAATGAAAAAGGTTTTGATCGTAAAGCTTTAATTATGCTGAGGGTCGGAATCAACGATATTTGGGTAAATATGGAGCATTACAAGGTGTTAAATGGTCCTGTGGATTTGGAATCAATAAGAAAATATCTTTTTTATGATTAAAAAGTAGTCTTGTAGAACCAATAGTAAGAATTTAAAGTTTTTGACAAACGGTCAGTATAGCTTTAGTAGGGCAAGGGGGAACTTAGTTGTTAACTGTAATGATATTATTTGGTATTTTCGGTTACAGCTTTATATTATCTTTAGTAAAAACCATAAAGAAAGATGAAGACCATCATCAATATGGGCTGAGAAAACACTTTACAGCAATATTATTTGTAATATGGTCATTTACTTTATTATTGATTTTAGCACAATATACAGAAAACCAAATCTTTAATTTATTAACGCTTTTGAACTAACGGCAGATTAGTCTAAGAAGAAAATGCTTTCAATGTAGGCTATTATAAGGGGGATGAATTATGAATAAGTACCAAAGTCCAAGAAAAATACTATTAGATTTAGCAGTTACTTTAGATGGATTTATTGAAGGACCAAAAGGGGAAGTAGATTGGTGTATAATGGATCCCGAAATGAACTTCAATAATTTCTTAAATCAAATAGATACTATTTTATATGGTAGAAAAAGTTATGATTTATGGGGGCAGTACAAACCAGATACTAAACTTTCTGATACAGAAAAAGAAATTTGGGGATTGGTCCACAGTAAAGAGAAATACGTGTTTTCAAAAGCACAAAAGAAATCCGAAAATAACGTTATATTTATAAATGAAAATATTGAGGAAGAAATAATCAAATTAAAAAATAAGCCTGGTAAAGACATTTGGCTCTATGGTGGGGCAAGTCTAATTACAACCTTTATAAACTTAGGGCTTGTAGATGTATTTAGATTATCTGTTCACCCTATTATATTGGGAGAAGGAAAACCCCTGTTTATTGACATTAAGCAAAGGGTAAATCTAAAACTCGTTGAAACAAAAAGGTTTTCTTCTGGAGTAGTTCAACTATGTTATCAGCTAAATGAGAAGTGAAAATAAAATCTGATTGTGAAATGATGTCATTATCTAACAGGTGTGATGATCCAGGGTAGGATTAGCTACCTTTTTTGTTGTCCTTATTGAACAAACGGAGTTTAGTGGAAGAAGAAATGTTATAAGAGGTCGTCCATAGTGGCGGCTATTTTTTGTGTTCTTTTCATAATATAGGGACTATTTCTGGAATATTATGTTAAAATGACCCTGATACGAACTGTGTAAGTAAGTTTAGGGAAAGTTAGTCATTTGAACAGCTATTGCAAAGGGGGAGAAGATGATTGAATAAACACATAAAAAAAGAATTGTTTCTTCTATCTATTATGATAGTAGTTATAATTATCGGTGTAATTTCAGCATGGTTATTGTTCAATAATTCTTTAAGTCCTAAAATTTATGTCAGAGAAAGTACGGTTGAAAAGGTTGATATAGAAGAAGGAACGGTTACTATTCAATGTGTACAAAGCAAAGTTGATAATATAAGGAAGTTTAAAGAAGGACAAAAAGTAAAAGTCTGGTTCTCAATACCATATCACGATGTTGATGCTTGGTATTGCGATAAAATAAATATAAAAGATATAGAAATTATTGAATAAACATCACAGCTTTGTTCTACTAAAGAGATTGTTCATTCAGAAAAGGTATTGTATTTTTGTTGAAGCTTTTGTGCTTACGGGTCAGGTTAATTCAATAAGAGGAGGGGGAAATATATATGAAAAACAAGTATTTAATGGGTTTTTTGATTTTTTTTATACTTTCAATCTGTTTAAGTTTCTATCGTGTTTATCAATTAGGTCATAATTCAGAGCCTTTTGATTTATTTCACATCTTACCAGGTATTATGTTCAATGAAGCTATTGACGGGATATTTCCAAACTATCCTGATATTATAGATTTTATTCCCATTGCTCTTACAGACGGATTATTAGGAATCTTGACAGTCTATTGTTTAAAGTTGCTTTCAATACGAATCGAAGAAAAAAATGGAATATTTTATCTAGTAATTTTAATTAGTTTTTCACTTACACAATGGATTATTTATAATTATGTACCGCTTTTTGAATCATAGTTTTTAAAATAAGGATAGGTTGATTCACGTGGAATAACTCTATTTTATTTAGATGTTTTTTAACTAACGGACAGAAGAATTGAAGAAAGGGGAGCGAAAAATGAGTAAGAAAATTGATATAAAAGCGTTAAAACATCCAAATACTCCCCATTATGAATGGCAAGGGGAACTAATTAAACAAACGGAAGATTATGTATTGGTACTTTGCAAACCAGGTAGAAAATTAAAGCATTATACTAAAGGAACAACTTTTACAATTAACAATACCTCGTTAGAATATTTTTCATTAAAAGAATGGTTTACAGCTGCTTTGGAAGTAGAACAAGGTAAGATCACTTCGTATTATTGTAATGTAGCTATGCCTTCTAAGTTAGTTGACAACACCTTGAGTTTTGTTGACTTAGATTTAGATTTAGTGAAACGGCATAATTCAGGGTGGGTAGTTATTGATGAAGATGAGTTTGAAGTTAATTGCTGGAAATACGCTTATTCCTATGAATTAAAAGAAAAAGCAATAAAATCATTAGATGAACTAAGGGACGTTCTACCCTGGCTACTGATATAATAAAACCATATAAAAAATGGTCAACCAGAAATATTTAGCATTCTGGCTAACCTTATAATACGAAAGGTCAGGTTTGTTTAATAAGACTTGTCAAGAAAGGTCGTCAATGGTGGCGACCTATTTATTTTTGTCACTCTTTTAGAATATAGAATCACTATTTGGAATATTATGTTAAAATTAAATTATGTAAATATTATGAACGGTCGGTTTAGGTTAAAAGGTTTTAGGGGGATTAAATTTGAAATGGACAGGTATTTCGTTTCTTCTTTTAATGTTTATAAGTGGCAGTTAAACAAAAGAGAGCAGTTAGAAAATTCAATTGTCGATTAGTAAACATGGATTCATACAAAAAACGTGTGAGGGAGGAAATTTATTATATGACGCTTAATTTTTTGTGGTTAGTGTTGATAGTATTTATGTTTATTACAGCAGTTAAGTTTGTTTTAAGAAAAACCCTCAATATAAAAAAAAATGAAAAGAAATTTTTTTCCTATAACCACATCAACAAGTTGCATAAAAAAATTGACTTAACTTTTAGAACATGCTCACTTATTGCTTTCATTATTCTTTTCTATTATATTTTAAATTCCGAGTTTTCAATTAACTATTTCTTTATTGCATTGGTCATCTTCACTGGAATTGAATATGTGGTGCAGGCATTTTTCGAATGGAGATATACTGATAACCCAAAACATTCTATTCTGACATTAAGTGAAATGGTTGTTATTATAACTACCTTGATTATAATATTTCAATTTGACTTGCTCAGTAAATTCTCGTAACAGGGAATTTTTCTTATAAAATGAATAGAAGCGAAATAACATTCTTAAAATCTATAAAAAACTTCTGTTTATGCATGTATCGCGAAATGTAAGTCCTTTATAAAGTGGAATAGATATTTTTAAAACGGATCTAAGTGCTTTTGAACTAAAGGAGCATAGAGTTGAAGAAGGTCGTCATTGAAGACGGTCTTTTTATTATTGTTCTTTTCAGAAGAAAGGATCTAATATTTGGAATATTATGTTAATGTTATATTATCGGAGTTAATACCAACAGACAGTTTTTTTGAAGAATAAGGAATAAATAGTTAGGAAACTAAATACGAAAGAACAGCAAAGGGGGATTCAATGAAAATCATAAAAAATAAGGTGGTTATTCTAATAGGTGTTATATTTGTATTAGCAATATCTATTGGAACAAACATTTATCAATCAGTACAAATACATTCTTTTTACCAGTCTTTCACTAAATCTAGTGTTTACACAATGAAAATTCACATAAAAAGCAGTAAGGAAATACTAGGGGATGCAATAAAGGTAAATGTAATAAATAGTCAAGATCTTTATACCTTACATAAATCATTTATGTTTTTAACTTTTCAATCTGAAGAATTGGAATACTTAAGTAAAACGAAGAATGGCCTAGAGTTTAGTCCTTACTCAACAAATAATTTCACTTCAATATCAAACTTTTTTATCCATAAATACGTTAATTATCCTGGTTCAAAGGAAGACCCTATTGTTTTGGATGAGAAATTATCAAGACAAATTGAAACTATACATAAGTTAACCGAGGAGTCTTTTTTGATATTGGATAATGAGTCAGTAGAGTTTGAGGAAATTTTAAATCGTCTCTCGCAAAGAATTGAGGATTTTACAAACAGCCTTGAGGTAAATGATATTGCCTTTTAAATAAGGTAACATTTACGGGTGCGAGAGCTGAAATTCATTAGTTTATAAGCAGTTCTTTCTTATTAAAGTAACGGATTAGTAGCGTTGAATAAGAGTTATTTTTTTAAACCTCAATGAATCATTCACTTCATAAAAAGGGCATTTTATTTGGAATTTTATTTTAAAGTTATATTGTCAGATCATTTAAAAAGGGGAATCGGTTATGCATGAGTTTGTAGAGTTTATCTATCTTAGACCAATATTCTATGTTTTTGTATTCATACTATCAGTTTTATTATTTAGCCAAAGAAGTAAATACGTGAATGGATTTTCGATTTTAAGCATTTGCTTAATAAGTTCCGTTATTTCAGGAATAGGCAATTGGCAGATTGGAATAATCGCTGATGAATTAAATTTGGCTGGAGACAAAATTTCATTTAACTTATTTTTTGTTATCATGGGATTGTCTTTTTTAAATTTGGCGGTTTATGTGATAAGGCATAAAAAGTTATGGCAAAGTCAATAAAAATCACTGAACTAGTAAATGCGTTGATCCAATTGGGTTAACGCTTTTCTACTTTGGTAAATGAACTGAAGGCTAGATTAACAAAGTTTATTTCCAATAGAAAAAGACTTTTGGGGGTAGTGTTAATTGCAAAATGATTGACAAAGAGGGTGATTAGTTGGAAAGAAGAACTAATGCATGGTCATTCTACTTATGCTTATGTTGCATATTGGTATTTTTCTATTCTTTGTATGCTGAAATCAATCATGGCTGGGTTTGTGACTGCTAGAATAAAGTGTACAGTTTTCGCTTGATTTGATGAAACAGTTATTTACCCAAATATACCAGCAAATAAAAATAGCCTATCACTGTAAAATGAA
>NZ_BAAADJ010000045.1 GCF_039522365.1 Bacillus carboniphilus
ATTCCAAACAGTAATTCTAATTCTAATATTCTTAAGAGAATATCAAAATAAAAAGATCGTCCTATTGACGACCCTATTGTATCAAGTCTTCTTCAACAATCCTGTTCCGTTAGTGGAACAAGAATAAATAACTAACACTTGGGGATTGTATAGGTGATAACAACTACACACGAGGTGAAATAATGAAAAAATTGTTTTTAACTTTGGTAATTCTTTTAGGTTTTCTCTTTCAGATTACGCCAACATCTGCAACAACAATCCAGGAGGTAGAGTATCCGAATAATCAAGGTAAATCTTTTATTAGTGAAGATGAATTTTATAATCAATTAGATAAAGATATGTACCAAGAGTATAAGAATGCTGCATATAGTATTCGCAGAAAAATTCCCTATAAAGAAGTTCCAGATGCAGAACTATCCTTTAATCGTAAGACAAAAAACAATTGTCAGGATAAAATGAGTCTTCAAACACCTCATATCCATCCTGAACGACAAGTATATTTTTTTGCATCTTTTTCTCAAAATGAAAAGGAAGAATTCCATAAATTTATAGTAGTAGACGCTGAAACAAAAACTAGACTCCTTGAAGGAAATAGTTTTCATCGGTATGAAAACCCATACAGAAATTAGAGTATTTTCTAAACCACCAAAACTAATGGTGGTTTATTATTTTCAATTAACAAGCTATCCTGACCCGTTTGTTCAATAAGAAATCTGACAAAAAAGGTGGTTAATCCTCCCTGGATCAACTCTCCTCCAGTTAGTTGAATATATTTCAGCTAACTTGTCTTTGCTTCGTTAAAAGTAACAGATTCCGCTTTATACATTCTCCCATCCCAACCATACTTAACTTTAAAGCTACCAATACTTGCTTCGGGTATAGTTACAAATACAGTCGTATTGCCATAGAGAACTCCATTTACAGGCTGATAATCCTCTATTGAACCTACTCCTGGTGAATTCACAGGAGTATAATAACCAAATTTTGAATAATCGATTACATATTTCTTCTTACCAATTGAAATAGTAATCTGATTACCTTTTTGCTTCATTTTCACAAGTCGTTTAACGGCATCATTAATGGATTCGACTGGAACCTCTTGGTATCTCCTATAAGGGTCTTGTACTTGATTTAATACGTGAATTTCTTTTTTGGATACTCCTGAACCAGAACCTGAAATCAATGCAACTACAACATCTTTAAATTCATCATTATTAATATCTTCATAAAATAATTTAGGGGCAAATTTAACGTTATACCAATTAGGAAAGTGATATAATAATTCCCCACCAACACTGTCTCCACTACCGCCAACTTGAATAGTAAAATTTTTTGTAGCCATACTATCTGCCTTATCTGCAATCAAAAAGATATTCTCATACCATTTATCAGAAATGATGAATGATGTAACAACCCTATCTGTTGCATATGCTTTCCCTGTTTGACTGCACAAAATATATAGTAATAAACATAATATAATTTTTTTCATCAGACGCACTCCTTTTACTTTAAAATTCCCAATAAGGAGTGAATTCTTGTACAGAATAACTACATAATTTTTTTGCTTAAACTATATGATCCATTAGTTCAATTTCCCCTCACTACATACATTAACTTCTGCTGGGTCTCCGCTACAACCATGTGTTGACTCATCATCACTTGAATCTGAACATGCAGTAGTTACAATGGTCAAAGCAATAATTAAAATTCCAAGAGATTTTTTAATCACAAATCTCCCCCCTTATTTACTTTCTTTATTAAGCTAATCTGATCCGTTTGTTAACTTCTTCGGTCAACACTTTCAATCGATAAGGTAAGTTTTAATGTAGTTGTTAAAGAAAACCTGTCAACTTTTACAGAGTATGTGGCATCACCAATATAATATGGTTTATGCTCAATTGCTTTAATGATAAACTCAACATTTGACGATATATCTTCAATCTTTCTATTCAGTATTTCACGGGTTTCATCCCGTATTTCTTGTTTTATTTTTAATTCATCAAATGCACTAAGGTTATACTTCTCAGTATTCTGAAGTGAGATGTCGATAAGTTGGACAGTTAGTTTTTTTTCGTTCTCTTGGTTTATCTCCTTGATGTTTTTAAGCAACGTTTCATTGTCTTTCTTTAATGAGCTAACTTGTTCCTGCAATTCTTCAATCCTCAATAGTTGTTTATCATTCAATGAACCGAACATAAACAAAAAAACACACCAACTAATAATACTGCCAAATACCATACCAATGACTAATATTTGAAAAGTCCTATTTTTTCTATAAAGCTCTGGCACTCTCATTTGCTCTCTCCTAAAACCCTATTTATTTCTATTTATATGGGACAAGGAGTTTTATATCACTGGTCTTTATACTTTGTGGATTGTTCTTATGCTAAATTCTCCTTTAGTTCAATTACTACTAGCCTTCCACTAATCCTAAGTAACGGATTTCCTCCCCGTATACCACTGCAATTAAAACAAGCCCTTTTCCACCGGATGGTTCATATATTTTTGTTCCTACTGGTAACTTTGTGGCAACACCACTCGTAAATCCTTTTCCATTTTGGGATTGTTCTGTAATCTCAGTTACTACCTTACCTAACTCCAAATCCAATTCTTGTACCCATTCAACCTCTTCAGCGTTTTTATATATGATGCGTTTATACTCAAAGATATCAGCATTCTTAATTTTAGATAAAATTTCCTCCGCGGTTGGATTTCCTTCTTGTTCAATAAAAACAATTTTTTCTTCATTACAGGCTCCCAAGATCAATAAAAACAACAAGATTACAGGTATCCTATACTTATTCACCAATTTCCCCCCTAAAAATTTCTTATATAGCAGTTCTTACCTTTAACTGTTAGACGAAAAAACAAAGTCAATGTTACTATATATCACTATTAAGCTATATGACCCTTTTGTAGAATAACTTCCATAATAAAAACGTTAATCCTCTAATTAGATCAACGCACAAGTTTTATTGAATTTATTTAAGTAGGTATAACAAGTACAAGTACCGAATAGGGATAAATTAACAATTATCTTTTAAGGAGGCTCAAAGTTATGAAAGTACAATTAAAGCAGTTGAAGAATAGAAGATTTATTCTAACAATGGTGCTAAGTCTTGGAATCCTTGGATTGATTATATTAACATACGATCGTGTAGATGAGTATTTAGTTAGAGATAAAATCAACAATATTCAAAGCAAAATCATTAGTTCAAATTTTAATGATAAACTTTACGATGAATTAACAACAGAAGGGATACAACCAGCAGGTATGGCAATGAATATTTCTCGTAACGGAGATAAAAGTGTACTTATTTATTTGAATAACTTTGATAGTTCCGACGAACAAGTCAAAATCCAAACAGAAAGGGTTGTCAATGAAGTCTCTAAACAAAATAATCTTGGAAGTTTCAAAGTTAAAGTGCAAAAAATTGAAATTCGAAACTGAATGTAATCTGTTTTATTAAAAGGACCGTTTGGTCTTTTTTTTTGTAAATGAAACAATTAACTACTCTCCCTATTTGATCACAATATAAACGTAAAAATGAAAAATTTTGTCCTTCTTAAACTCTACTGACCCTTTACTTTAAGTACAATTTTTCACAATCTAATTCTTACACAATATTCAAACGATTTCTTTATTTTATTATAAAAAGTAGGTTCGCCCATATTTTGGACGACCCTCCTGTTTTTACATAAGTGTATTTTAAATAAGTATTTTACGTTATTACTTTTTTATCTTACGACACAAAAAAACGATTAATTTTGTTCAAACTTCTTGAACTCTTCTTTTGTCCAATGACCCTGACCGTGTGAACTAATTTTTTTCGTCTTGGCATTATACATTGCATCCTTTATATAAATTTTTTCTCCATCGTCCTTTATGGAAAAGAAATAGTAAACTTGTTCTTCTGGATTAAGGTCTTTGGTATGTACGATAACACTATCTTTTAAATTCTGTTTCCAAACATTAGGGTAGTTCTTCCATTCTTCTTCATTAAAAACATTTGGAAGATCTTTAACCTTTGTTAGTTTTCTAACATTTAGTTTAGAATCATCAAATTCCTCATAAACCTTTTTATCTACATTGTTTTTGTAGAAATCATCGGCACTTGGGAGAGAGACTTCCTGAGCTAAAACAGAATTACTTGCTGCAATTAAAAATGCCAAGAAAATCAGACCATAAAGAATACTTTTTCTCATAGGGAAAACCCTCCTATATAGTTTTTATTTCCCTAATATTATTCCTATGGTTCATTGTTTTATTAAAAAAAGTGTTGAACTCATGCTTTAATTCTACCCATTTCCACTTAAACTGTTCGCTAGTTTAATAAGCGAAAGGAGTTGTCATTACAACAACTCCTTACTAAATATTCGCACCGTTTAGTTTAAATACATTTTTTCACAAACTGATTAACACACCTTGTTTTTATTCACTATTGATTTCATTTTTCAAGATTTCTTTGGTTATATTGTTCTATCCATTCACTGTCAATACTACCATTCACAATTTCGTAGAAAGCTCCATTAACCATAATTCGAGAACCCTCTCCAAATATATGGTATAGTTCTCCTTTTGTATTTACAGCTAAAAATTGAAATTCTGTTCCTTCTGTTCCATAGTCAAAGGATTTTTCTTGTTTAAGCCAATCTATATAATCCGAAAGTTGATGCTAATGCCTGACCGACTTCTGACCGATATAATGACCAAAGACTTTATTTTGGAGAAAGGAAAAACGCCTCCCTTTTATGTGGTACTGCTCCAACAGTTCCACGGGAGACGTCCTAAAAACACCTTATGGTTATTATATCAAATTACAAGTTGGTTGAGAAGAATCCGGGGGTTTTTTGTTAGGAGTGCGGAAACAGTACCCTGTCCTTGTTGTGGGGAGCCATTAGTAGAAGTAGTGGGAAGCAGGGCTAGGGTCTGGTATCAAAGTTCGGGAGAACGTTTGAAACTTATCATTCGAAGGCTTCGTTGTAAGGTTGACAGGAGAATCCATCATGAACTTCCAGATATTCTGGTACCTTATAAACGATATGATGCTGAAAGTATAGAAAGAGTCATCACGGTACCGGTTCAGGTTGACGTGGCGGTGGATAATTCCACCATTTATCGTTGGAATGACTGGTTCCATTCGTGGGTGGACTATGCAATAGGCTGCCTTCAATCCATTTCATTCCGTTTTCACTTTCCTGTGGAGGAAAAGTCCATCCCTTCACAGTCCGTACTCCTACCCCTTGGACGTTATATTGATATGGCCGTCGGTTGGCTGAGTCGAGTTGTCCGCCCGATTGCCAATTCAAATCTTTGGGTTACAGACCCGTTCCGCATTTCTGTCCAAACAGCTCTGAAATAAACTCATGCTATCCCATAAAAAATGGAGGCATGAGAAAATGAAAGATCAAAGAAAGGCAACAGAAATAGCAGCGGAGCGTATGCAACTAATCGCTCCTCTCCTTGCGGATGGGCTTGATACGGCTAAAGCCAGCCAAATCAAGCAATCTATTTGTGAACAGATGGGGATTTCAGAACGCACCTTGCGGCGATATTTGAATCGGTATCGAACAGGTGGATTTGATGGGCTAAAACCGAAATCCAAAGGGAGAAGTTCTACCAAAGAGGCAGTTCCAAACCATTTGTTAGAACAAGCAATCCCTGAGACGTGAAGTACCGAGTCGAAGTGTCAGTCAAATTATTCAGATTTTGGAATGGGAGGGGAAAGCAGAGCCAGGCGCATTGAAACGTAGCACCCTCCAGGAGAAACTCACGGAACAGGGGTTTAGTTCGCGACAGATGAGGATGTATACCAATAAAGGGGTGGCAGCACGAAGGTTTCAGAAAAGATATCGCAATAGCTTATGGCAGTCCGACATTAAATACGGCCCTTTTCTTCCGATTGGTCCCAACGGGACCAACAAGCAGGTATATCTAGTGCTCTTTATTGATGATGCAACAAGGTATGTAATCCATGGGGAATGGTATCCTACTCTGGAACAGTCCATTGTGGAGGATTGCTTTCGAAAATCGATCCAGAAGTTTGGTGTTCCAGAGGCTGTTTACTTTGACAATGGGAAACAATACCGTACAAAATGGATGGGAAGAACCTGCTCTAAATTAGGGATCCGTCTCCTTTTCGCAAAGCCGTATTCACCAGAATCGAAAGGAAAGGTAGAACGCTTTAATGGGATGGTCCAAGCGTTTCTAGATGAGGTGATGTTGGAGAAGCCTAAAACGTTGGATCAGTTTAATCACTTGTTTCGGGTATGGTTGAGTGAGTGCTATCAAAACAAGCCACACTCTGCTTTAGGAACAATCAGTCCAGAAGCAGCCTTTCGTAGCGACTCAAAAGTACTGCGCTTTGTGGATCAGGAGACATTAGCGATTGCCTTCCTTCACTGTGAGGAACGGAAAGTTGATAAGTCGGGATGTATCAGTTTTATGGGCAAAAAATATGAAGTGGGTCTTTCTTTCATCGGACGGAAAGTTCAAGTCATTTATGATGCTGCCGATATCACGGAAGTGATGATCGAATTCGACGGATACTCCCCTTGGAAAGCTCGAGAATTAGAGATTGGAGAGCAATCAGGCAAACGCCCTGCACTTCCAAACCACCTCTATCCTGAAGCGGCAGACACGTCCCGTTTACTTCGCGGAGCTGAACATAAGTACGAAGAACGAAACCAAATACAGACCACTGCTGTTTCCTACCGAATGGTCAAAAAGGAGGAAAACAGCCATGTTTGAAGCTTTTTATGAACTAACTCAAACTCCTTTTTCCCGGGATATTCCGACGGAAGAGTTGTATAACTCCGTTATTCTGGAAGAAACACTGGGAAGGTTAAAATATGCAGCTGAGAGGCAGCTCTTTGCGGTGGTTACAGGAGATTGTGGTACCGGGAAAACGACAACGATTCGTCGATTTGCGGAAGAATTGAACCCTGCTACTTTTTCTCTTCTATATGTATCAGATTCCAAGTTGACACCTCGTAACTTTTATAAAGGAGTACTGGAACAACTGGGATGTGAATCTAAATTTTATCGTGGTGATGCCAAAAGACAACTCCATAAAGAAATCGAGCTCATGCGGGGAATTCATCGTATACAACCGATTGTGGTGGTAGATGAAGCTCATTTGTTAGACCGAGAAATGTTGGAGGAAGTTCGTTTCTTATTGAATTTTAAGATGGATGCCCAAAGCCCTTTGTCTCTTATTTTAGTCGGGCAAAACGAGCTCTGGGATCGTCTGAAAATGCAATCTTACGCTGCAATTCGTCAAAGAATTGATCTGCAGTGTAAACTCTCTCATTTTGATCGAGCTCAAACAGGCGAATATATGAAGCGTCATCTCACCTATTCGGGCGCTCAACGAGATATTTTCTCTGATAGTGCCATTGATTGTGTTTTTCAATATTCAAGTGGGTCAGCTCGTCTTATCAATAAAGTATGTACTCACAGCTTACTTTACGGGGCACAAAATCAACGAAAGATTATTGATGACCATATGGTCAAGCATGTGATTGATGGAGAACTTTCATGAAGATCCACTGGTTGGACATGAAATACCACAAGGAACTGGAATGTTGGTTTTTTAAACAGGGAGAAAACGAGTTCATGATGAACTGTGGTGAGTGGTTTAACCTTCGTATTGGAGAAGAACAGGGAATACCATGTCGCTTGGAATTAGCGAAACAATGGTATGTAGTGATGGGACCAAAAGGGGTAAAGCTTAACCTACGAACCAACGAAACGTATAAGGTTGAAGTTTAATAATAAGGGAAGCGCGGTCTTGGTATCGACTTCCCTTTAAAACTGACTAACATGCAAGCAGAATTTGGACAGTAACCACCGTCTATTTCCTGACATTATAATGCGTCTATAACATTTTCTTTTGACCTCTTTACTTGATACTTGTCTAAAAAGTCCGTTAATTCTTTTATTATCTGTTCATCCTTTGTATACCAGCCAGGAAACTCTTCTACTGGAGGTACCGCAAAGTCAATTTGAACTATTTTATATTGATTTGCTTTAAATGTTTCAAGTAATTCTTTTTCTCTATAATCATTCCAATAGTTCCAATACTTATATGATGCAAAAATTATAATAAGTCCGATAACAGAAGCAAAAATGGTTCTTTTCATATACTCCCTCCCTTTCAATCTATCGTATTGTCAAAACTTTATATAGAAATAGGTTAATAAATCCTATAATAGAGGGCTTTATAAGCAAAAAAATTGCCACCCCCTAAATTCTATGGATAATTGAGGTTACCACACACCCAAATACCTAGAATGGAAGTGACAATTTTGTACCCTCAAATTATAACCTATTTATTAACTTTTATAAACTTTCAGGATCAAATTATTCGAACCTTACTCACTTTATTGATAGGGAAGAATATGTTGGATATCCCCAAGGACGAACCTACTAAAAAGGAATATCGCAAACTTCAAGTGGATAATCTTCCTATCATTGAAACTCTAGAAAAACTTGATTATAGAATCCTCCTTACGGAGTATCAGGATCAAAACGGGAAACCGTTGAAACCTGTTAGACGTCATAAAAATTCAAAACATGTAGTGCCAAGCAATCTGGTATGTGCGCGGTGTAGTGCACCATCAGATTATCTGTACGCAAACAATGGCGATAAAGGACAATATCAGTGTAAAGTGTGTGGCTGTCTTTTCAATCAGAAGAGTCGATTTCTTAAAGAAGTATTATTTAAATGTCCTCACTGCCAGAAATCCCTTGAAAAAATAAAGGAACGAAAGGATTTCTTGGTGTACAAGTGTAAAAACGATGAGTGCTCCTACTATCTGACAAACCTAAGAAATATGTCTCAAAAAGATAAAAGAAAATACAAACAAAATCCTCAATCATTCAAGTTACGGTATATTTACAGGCAATTCACCATCGACTTTAAGCCGATGTCGAGAGAATCACCACAGAAGGCCAAAGTTGATTTATCAAGGCTGTACGTTTCCCCGCATACCTTAGGGCTAATCCTCACGTATCGTGTAAACTATGGGCTACCTGCCCGGAAAACAGCCGCTATCATGAAAGATATCCATGGAGTGTCTATATCGCATCAATCCATATTGAATTATGAGAATGCGGTCGCGTTAACACTCAAGCCCTACGTGGATTACTATCCTTATGAACTGTCAGATCAATTCTGTGGAGATGAAACCTACATCCGTGTAGGCGGAAAATGGCATTACTTATTTTTCTTTTTTGATGCGGTCAAGAAAATTATATTGTCCTACCCGGTTTCACCGAATCGTGATACAGCCACTGCCATCCGAGCAATAGATGAAGTCCTAGTAAAGCTCGGAGAAGTACCAGAGAATCTGACATTTGTAGTAGATGGAAATCCTATCTACCTACTGGCTCAACATTTTTTGCCCAACACGACATTTCATTTGATGTGAAACAAGTCATTGGCCTTACAAATGAGGACCCAGTGTCAACGGAATATAGACCGTTAAAGCAAACAGTCGAAAGGCTAAACCGCACATTCAAAGGGAATTACAGAGCAACTCACGGATTCGGTTCCGACAAGGGGTCCGTGTCCTTTGTGACATTGTTTGTAGCCTACTTCAATTTCTTAAGACCGCATTCAGCATTGGAAGGTAAAGTACCAGTCCTTATTCCAGAGCTGAATCAATTACCACACATGCCAGCGCGGTGGACAAGACTAATTGAATTGTCTCAAGAATGGTTAATACAGCAACAGCCCGCCTAGTTATTTTTTAGCAGAGCCCTGATGGTTCGGAAAATAAGCAGCCGGCGAAGCGAACCCTTGACAAACCGAAAGGACAAAAAGGTTAAAATTGGTAACGTCAAGGGCTATTTGTCATGCCCAGCTATTTTTCCCTTCGCCCTTGATACTCTTATGGCAACCTTTTTGGACTGTTTGTCAAGGGCGGTTGCGGTACACGAGCATCCATCTTTCAAGATCGGGAGGACTGAATCACTGTTTTTCATAGAACTTTTGACACTACCCAATCTATTAACGGTTTTTTATATGTTTCCTCTAATCCTATTCCGTTAGTGAAATATATTAACAAAAAGCGTTAATCTTCTAGATCAATGCAGCAGTTACTAACTCGACTAATAATGAAAAACTAATTAAATCCTCCTTTCAATCGATTCTTAGGTTTCTTATATTATAAATCATATCATTATTCCCAAAAATATACAGATACAACTGAATTAGGCATTAAAAAGTTTAATATGGCGTAAAGGCTTTGGGTAATCTCTTAACGTTGAAAGTTTACATTTTCAAGAAACTACCCCAACTAAACTGACTTTCGTTTTGAATCTTACTATCTAATTTTAACATAATATTCCAAACAGTAACTCCTATGTTTTGAAAAGAATGACAAATAAAAAAGACCGTCTTCATTGACGACCTTCTAAAATCAATTTTCTTTAACAATCCTGAACCGTTACCGAAATATCCTTAACAAAAAAGAGAGTTAATCCCAATCAAAGCTAGTGTCTGTTCAATTTTTTTACACTAGCACTCTCTCCATAGGGTAAAGGCATCCCATAGTAAAATATTTCATTTCTAGGATTAGGCAAAGGTAATAATGTGTTAGGTTTATTTCTGTCTTCAAGCAACCTTTTTATCCTTTTTTCCTGTCGATGGATTTCTTTTTTAGAGAGTTCGATATTGAATCTCTCTTTTTTCATTATTCTATTTCCCTGAAGCCTATCATCTTCTTTAAAATTTACACCTTTTGTGACTGCTAGAATAAAGTGTACAGTTTTCGCTTGATTTGATGAAACAGTTATTTACCCAAATATACCAGCAAATAAAAATAGCCTATCACTGTAAAATGAA
>NZ_BAAADJ010000046.1 GCF_039522365.1 Bacillus carboniphilus
AACGATATGAATTTTTACGTCAATCATAGTTGAACCGCCGTATACCGAACGGTACGTACGGTGGTGTGAGAGGTCGGGGGTTAGTCACCCCCTCCTACTCGATTGCTCAAATTCTACTTCTATGCATAATTACTTTCTTTCACTTGCCTAAAAGTTTTTGTGAAAACATGGGCGAATGCACAGTCGAATTGGACTATTTGCTCATAGGGTAGTATTGAAAATGAAACTAAATTGAGGAGTGAAACCCCTATGTATCATTACGATCACTGTTGTTATCCTACGCAAGTAGCACCTGCTTACGGTCCTTGCCACAATAATTGGTTTGCTTTAATTGTCGTGTTGTTTATTCTATTAATTATTATCGGAGCAGTTTGTTACGGTAAATACTAAATAAAAAACAGCCATAACAAATTAAAAACACTAAAACCTCCTGCCCGGAGGTTTTTTAATTTCTTCCCTTCTTGCCTAACACTCCAAAATGTGTTGAATAATTAAAGTTTCCTAGTAGGAGGAATGGATATTTGTTATGATGTCAGTACTATAAAGAATAAATTGGAGTGAGAGGTATGGCGAAGTCGTTTTACCATTTTTTGATGAAATACCGAAATATTGAACCAAAAGAAGAAATAGAATTCTTTGCAAACCATGCCTACGACGATCACAGTTTTCCAAAATTGGCTGAAGAATATCACGAGATAAGTTCATACTTAGAAATGAATGTTGATTACATCTCATCGATGAAAGTATTCGATGAAGCGTGGGAATTGTACCTTTTAGAAGAAAGTTAATCAGTTTGTCTTTTCCCAAATAAAATCATCTTGCATATAATATCGTACCAAAACAATAGTGCAGGTGATGGGAGGCCATGGAAAAGCGGAAAAAGGCTAAATTTAACGTTGGCGACACGGTTGTCATAACACTTTATGGCACTGTTGGGAAAATTACAGATGTTAAAACCATTGAAGAAACATTTGTGTATGAAGTAAATCATAGTGAGGGTTTGTTTTTAGAAACTGCTCTTGTGTTATTGTCTGAATACGATGGTGAAATTGTTAGTAAAGAACAAATTGACATTGAGTATAAATTCATCATTGGGGACCTTGTCCAAGTAAAAGGACGGGGGGCTGAACTGTTTAAAGTTGTTGGATTCCGTACTGAAATTTGGAGATATAAAGAAGATGCTTGGGAAGATGTTGTATATGAGCTTTCAAGTGTGAAAGACGGAGTTTGGTTAGAGGTAGGAGAAGAAGACTTGACACTTATAGCCGATGCAAGCCATGCTGACACCTACATGCAAAAACTAGGCTTCTTATATATGACAAATAAAAAATCTCCCGACAAGAAGCTGAGTTTAAAGAAAAAGAATATAGATCAGGGAAAACAAAAAACGGCACTTGAGCAGAAAAAAGAAGCTATTGACCAGCTCCTTGATTTATATAACGATTATAAATTGTTGTATGAATGGTTCGGAAATCAAGAATACAAAACAGGAATGAAAGTTACCGTTAAGAAATTAAAGCTGTTAGCAAAAGAAATTAGCCGACTTTATGGGGAAGATAAACTCTTAAAAGAATAACTGAATTCCAACAGGAATAAAACAAACGATTGCTCCTATGAAAAAAAATGCAAGTATCTTGTCCATAACCATTTCTATATCAGTTGTCTCTTCTTTAAAGTGATTTGTATTCATTTATAACCCTCGTTTCTATCTATTTTTCAAATCTAGTAATACAAATCTATGAAACGTTTTTGATAGAAATAACTATTTTTTCTGTAATCGACAAAAGATTCCAAAAATAGATAGAGGAAATTCTCTTTTTATCGCAAATACTTTTCCTAACAAGGTTTCGATAAGGAGAGAATTGGATGAGAACAAAACAAGCGGTTGCTACAGGGGAAAACGAATTTGATGTAACTGTATTTCAGACACCTTGTTTTGGAGAAAAAAGAGGTTACAGGCAAGTCTATCGAAATGTTTTGGTTGGTGAAGATCATTTTGATGTGATGTATGAGGTGTTTCGGACACTGAATGTTAGAGACTTATTACCAAAGGAGTATAATGCACGGTATATGACTACAGGAGATATTGTCTTTATTGATGAAGGCAAAAATGGCCATTTTTATTATCAGCTTAAACCATGCGGCTTCTTTCCCATTCATCGTTTACATGTGAGATAAAGCCGCCTTGTTTACACTACTCTGTTATGTTGCTACCCGGACTATTTTTTCGTTTGTTTCCTTCATGTTCTTTTGCATGGGCTTCATGCTCAGCTACATTTTGTTCTGCTGGTATATGATTGTTTTTCTTTTGTCCATTGATGCGAGCTCTATGTTTCTTTCCCATTTAATTCCCTTCTTTCTACATAATCTTTTTAATGAATCTGTATAATAGGATGCACATTAAAGCAAAAATAACAATGGTTAGTTCTTGATAAGGAGGAAATAATTTTCTTCCTTTTTAGTTTGTGATATAGTTGACAATGTTCATTACATATTCAGGAGGAATGAAGTTTGAGTATTCATATTGGTGCAAAAAAAGGTGACATAGCTGATACAGTATTACTACCTGGGGATCCATTGCGTGCAAAGTATATTGCGGAAAACTTCCTAGAAGGCGCAGAAAAATATAATGATGTACGTAATATGTTTGGTTACACAGGTACATATAAAGGGAAGAAAATCTCTGTTCAAGGTACAGGTATGGGGGTTCCTTCAATCTCTATCTATATCAATGAGCTAATGGCGGAATATGACGTTCAAAAGCTAATTCGTGTAGGAACTTGTGGTGCCATTCAAAAGGATGTTAAAGTTCGTGACGTTATTTTAGCAATGACTGCTTCCACTGATAGTCAAATGAACCGTATTACGTTTGGTGGCGTCGACTATGCTCCAACAGCAAACTTTGAATTGTTAAAAAATGCATATGATGCAGGAAACGAAAAAGGCTTACAGCTTAAAGTAGGAAACGTTTTCACTGCTGACCTTTTCTATAACGACAACGCTGAACATGAAAAGTGGGCTCAATACGGCATTTTAGCTTTGGAGATGGAGACAGCTGCACTTTATACTCTTGCAGCTAAGTTTGGAAGACAAGCCCTATCTGTTTTAACGGTAAGTGATCACATCTTAACTGGTGAGGCTACTTCTGCTGAAGAGCGCCAAACAACATTCAATGAAATGATTGAAGTTGCTTTGGAAGCAGCAACTAAGTAATTATATATGGAGGTCTGTTCCTTTGGAGGAACTGACCTTTTTTTATGTAAAGTGAAAAAAGGAATTATATCCAGTTTGAATCAACGGTAGAAGGGGAATGGTTAGCTAACCATGCTCATGAATATGGTTCTCTTGTTGATAGCCTAAAGAAGTAATCAAAATAAATTAGATATAGAACATCCAATCAATAGGAAAGCTTGTACCTATCTACACATATATTTATTGGTATAAATCATAAGGGTTGGATGTTTATGGTACAAAAAGCATTACATATAATGATTGGTAGTTTTTTGCTCGGTATTGGAGTAAATGGATTTCTAGTACCGTACCATTTGTTGGATGGTGGAATGATTGGGATTGGATTGATTGTTCATTATATATGGGACTTGCCTACGGGATTGGTCATGCTTTGCGGAAGCATACCCTTGTATGTAATGGCTTTCTTTGCTTATCGTCCTTTATTTTATAATAGTGTTCATGGGTTGTTGGTTTCTTCTTTGTTAATTGATCTCACTGCTCCAATACATACTTGGTTTGAACTTCCTATTATGATTAGTGCTTTATTAGGTGGACTTTTTGTCGGAACAGGCATAGGCCTTATGCTCATAAAGGATACTACTACTGGAGGAACGGATTTAGCTGCACAATGCATATCTAGATGGACGAATTGGAATGTTGGATTCATCATTTTCTTTATAGATGGTTTAGTTCTTCTTTTGGGTTATCAATTTATTGGCACATACGCTTTTCTACATTCAGTACTGGCTATCTCTGCAGTAGGATTTTCTACAAGTACAATTGTACACTTAGGAAAGGTTAAGTCTACATTTTAGAGGGATAGAAGTATTCAAATAAGATTTTTCATGATATTCTAGAATAAGTTGATTTGAAATAGTATATAAACCTCCCCCACGTTTGATTGATGAAAGTGGTGAAATGATTATGACAGAAAAGAATAATGAATCTCTAAATACAGAGGATCAGACAAAAGAGGTAAATGAAGAAATTACCGAGGGGATAATGGAGTCTGAAAATCCCGAGGAACCAAAGGAAAATATAACGAGATGGGTTAGAATTAAACCTTTTCATTTTGTTATGCTGCTGTTCTTTGTTGTATTTTTAACAGCTGGTATTACTACTTTTGCTCTAGCATTTGGGGATGAAAAAGTGGTAGAGGTCGGTGTTCCTACAAGGACAGAATTTAATAAGCTATTCAAAGCATACGACCTACTCAAAGATGAATATTACGATGAATTGGATCAAACTGATATAGTAGATGGTGCAATTAACGGAATGCTCGATGCGCTTGGAGATCCTTATTCAGACTACATGAATCAAAAGGAAGCAGAAAACTTCCATATGAATATTTCTTCCTCTTTTCAGGGGATAGGGGCAGAAATTCAGGAGAAAGACGGATTTATTATGGTCGTCGCTCCAATTAAAGGTTCACCTGCTGAAGAAGCTGGGCTAAAGCCTCAAGATTTAATCATTGCAGTTGATGGGAAAAGTATTAGTGGTTACAGTGCAACAGAAGCCGTTACGATTATTAGAGGCGAAAAAGGGACTAAAGTTACCTTAACGATCCAAAGAGCTGGTACAGATCAACCAATGGATATAACTATTACTAGAGATGAAATTCCAATCAAAACCGTATATGGTGAAATGATAAATGACCATATAGGAAAAATCCAAATTACGAGTTTTTCAACCAATACAACAGAAGAATTAAAGGAAGCTTTGAAGGAGTTAGAAGCAAAAGGTATGAAAGGTTTAGTGCTGGATATTCGTCAAAATCCAGGTGGGCTATTAACACAAGCAGTTTCAGTTTCAAGCATGTTTGTGCCTAAAGGTGAGCTACTTTTCCAAGTGGAACATAATGACGGAAGTATAGAGCAATTTGCTTCCTCTGAGTCAAATCCACTAGACCTCCCGGTTGTTGTCGTGATTGATGAAGGAAGCGCAAGTGCTTCAGAGATTTTAGCTGGTGCTGTTTCTGAGTCTGCTGGAATTCCACTAGTTGGTAAGACCTCATTTGGGAAAGGAACAGTGCAAACTGCGTTTGATTTTGAGGATGGTTCAAACATTAAGCTAACATCTGCCAAGTGGTTAACTCCAAATGGAAACTGGATTCATGAAAAAGGAGTTAAGCCTGACTATGAAGTCAGTCTTCCAGAGTTTGCGTTCTTACCTTTTCTAAATCCTGATCTTCAACTAAAAGAGTCGATGCAAAGCCAAGAGGTTAAAACCGCAGAGACCATGCTTCAAGTTATTGGACTTGAGCCTGGTGAAGTAGATGGATTTTTCGATGAAGCCACTAAAAATGCTGTGCTGACCCTTCAAAAAGAAGCTGGACTTGAAGAAACAGGTATTCTAACGGCAGAAACGACTATTGAGTTAATGAGTCGTTTAAGTGTTAAAATTCAAGAAAGTGATACACAAGTAAATAAAGCGGTAGAACTTCTACAACAAGATTTAGGTCTTACAGAAGAAACAGACGAAGAGGTAGAGGAAGATACAGCATCATAATAAAAGGCACCCATTTTGTTGGTGCCTTTTTAAATACAAAAAAATTGTAATACAATTGATACAAACACCAAGTATATTTTTATAATGTAAGTCCCAAAATGTCTACTAGGCTTTTCTAGTAGAATGAGGTGGCGAAATGTTTAAATATTTATTTGGGTTCCTTTTAGTAGCAGGTGCTTTATTCGTTGGCTTTGTATATGGATGGGTGAATGAGGAGAATGATGGTTCATCCAAGCAGGAAACAAAATATTGGAATCCAATCGAAGAGGTACCAAAAATATCTGAATTTATTAAAGGAGATTCGGAACCTGATCTAACAGAATCAGAACTAATGCAGACATTCTTATTATGGGAAGATAATTTATTTTCAAATGAAAATGAACCCGTAACACTCCCATTATTGTTAGCAAAAGTTGAACCAACTTCAAAGGAAATAACGATGGAAGAAATTTCAATGAAGTCTCTCCTTCCAATGGACAAACTTGATTCCTTAGACGCAAAGGGACTAAAACAATGGGTAGAAGACCAGCATCAAGTGTCTATAGACCATACAATTTCAGTGGATATGGAAGGATTTATGAAGCTATTTGACAACATAGTTCCAGATGGCATTGAAATTGCTGTGACAGAACAAATGGTGAATGATCTTCAGCTTTCAATAAAACCCGATACGTATACTTTGTCAGGAAAGGACCTTTTATCATTTGGAACTGAGAGTGATTTCTCAAAGTTATTATATCAACCAGAAGTACTACAAAGTATTAAGGATACAGTCATGACTGAGTTACAGGGCTTTAATGGAATGTTAAAAATACCTGGCTTATTAAAGGAAAGTCAATCCTATGTTCAAAGTGATATGGATTATAGTGAAATCATTTCTATGGTCTCTACCATTATTAAGAATGGTGATGAAATGGTTATACCAGTACTTGGCCAACCGCAAGAGGACGAAAAAAATAAAATGGAGGAAGATACGGAATCTAGCCAACCTTATGACTCACCGGATTATCGTTCTTACTCACCAGCTGGGCTTTAGATTTTATTCTTAGCCCAGTTTTTTTTTTGGCTAAAATCCAGTTTAGAAGAAATGATAAACGTAGGTAATTAGGATGAACAAACTAATTATTTGAGTAATGTCATCTAATCCATTACAATGTGTTCTTGTATGACACATGAGGTGAAAAGTGTTGAAACCTATATTAGAACTCAATCAAGATATTCAGAATAAAATACAGGAAATAGAACATCAATGTGAGTTTCTTTGTAAACAAGTATCATCTTTATTTACAAACAATTTTAAGGAACATGATTTAGAGCTCATCGTTGAATTCCTTAGAACGAAGAACAAACATGTTACGAAAGAACAAAACTATTTTCAAAAAGAATACCACTCATTTATAGAAGTTGGTATTGAAAAGGACGGAGAGTACATTCCTAACGCAAGGCTTTCCATTTGGAAATGTAAAGAGGAGTGGTTTAAGTTAGTGGGATACATAACGGAGTATCCCACAGAGAAAATTGAGGAATTTGTAAAAGAAACCATTAAAGAGATGATGGTTGACCTTAATGAGAAACTGTAAAGTAAGGAATTGCAGGTGAGATTTACCCTTAACTGGAGATATTTTAGCAGTATGAATGTATCATGCTAGGAAAAGAATAATTCCATATATAACAGGAGAAAGTGTGATTCCTTATGAAAAAAATACTTTTACTTGTTCCTTGGATTCTTCTTTTTTTTAGCTTATTTAATATGGTAAGTGCTGAAGTTAAACCAGATCCTGATACATTATTGTCTTACCAGGTTGAAATGCTTAGTTGGGAAGAAGTGAATCACATACTTCCAAAGTATTCAATCTTTAAGGTAGTTGATGTTGAAACCGGAAAAAGCTTTATGGTGCAAAGAAGAGCGGGGAATTATCATGCGGATGTACAACCATTAAGTCATCAGGATACGAAAATGATGAAGGAAATCTATAACGGGGAATGGAGTTGGAAGCGACGAGCGATTCTTGTTGTGGTAGAAGATGAATGGATTGCTGCTTCTATGCATGGTATGCCGCATGGTGCTGGTAGTTTAAAAAACGGCTTTCCAGGGCATTTTTGTATACATTTTTACGGTAGTAAGACACACAAATCAAATGACGAAGATTTATCCCACCACCTAATGATTTTAAAGGCTGCTGGAAAATTAGAAGAATTTGTTAGAGATGCAGATGCTTCACAGGTCGTTAATACTTTCTTTGCTGGTTTAAAACAACACGACGAAACGATTGTAAAGTCTGTTATAGTTCCAGGTCAGAAGGTAAAATGGCAACAGGTATGGGATGAGATGAACAACGTTAGTCTCGTGTCGTTTTCCATTCCTAAAGATAATAAAACTGACTTTTATTTAGAGGTACCAGTAAAGTACGAATGGATTCATAAAGATATAGGTAGAAAAACATATAAAAATGAAATCCATCTTGTTAAACTTTCCCCAACTAGAGGTTGGAAAGTAGATGCTGAATGGATTTCAGACGGGGTATACTAATTTATTTTTAAAAAATATTAGGCTGAAACACAATTGTTTCAGCCTGTTTCTCTTTATTTTGTTTCACCGAACTTCACAAACATTCTTTCATCTTCCACTAAGCCACAAGCCCCGCATTGGACTTTATATTCTGGCCCTTTATATCCCATGTGGAATGCATCACGGTCTTCATCCGTAAATCTTTGTACAATTTCACCGGTTTGAGGATCTAATTTAACAGACTCAGCTTGCTGCTGGATAATATTAAATCTTGAACGATTCGTTTTACAATTTGGACAACGATATGGTGAGCTCATCGCTATCTACCTCCCTAATTTGTACTAGGTTTAGTATTTGGGATTATAATAAAAAGTATGTATATAATGGGATTAAGACGAGGTGCCTATATGAATAATCAGAAGTTACTTCCAGCTTTATCTAGATTGTGGAACAATCGAAATATAGAAGAACAAACGACCCCGGAAAAGTGGATTAGAGAAGACCTATTAGATGAACAAACGCACCCAAGATTAAGGAAAGGGAAACAAGAAAGGTTCTATTTAGCCATAAAGAAAATCACCTGTGCAGATTTTTTAAATGCAGCGGATAAAGTTGCGCTAATCAATCTTTATATTGAGGTACTTGAAGATTTAAATGAAAATTAAACAGAAACAGTTGTTATGGACTTGTAATAGAAGTAACACTAGGGGGACAGCTAAAATCTTGTCAATCCCCTCCTATAACTAATAATATTCCTATAAACCCAAATAATGGAGCTTAGTTAACAACATGGGTTTATTACCAACTTAATCCATATGTCTTATTAGTCTAGTATTCATCCCTGTTATCAATCTTTTAATATGAAAAATTGTGGAATAAGCTAATTGCTGGACAAGTAAAGGGTGTGAATTGGTAGTTTCATCCTCTATTGTTACAAAAACTGTGGTGTATGATTGTCTCGTAAGCTAATCAAACAAGTTTTGAAGGAGGCAATCATTCATGAAAAAGTCATGGATTATTTCAACTGTAGCTGCAGCAACTCTAATTTTCACTGGAGCTGGTATGAATCAGGCTGATGCTGCAGACGTAAAGGTACAATCAAAGGTATATACTTACCAAGTTAAAAATATAAATGAGATTCAATCCTATCTACAAAAGATCTTAGGACAATATGGGATTGACTGGAACAAAGTTCAATGGAACACTCCAACACAAGAAGAAGCACCAAAGGCAGAAGCACCAAAGGTAGAAGCACCAAAAGCAGGAGCTCCAGCAGCACCTGCTCCAGCTCCTGCACCACAACCAGCAGAAAAGCCAGTAGAGAAGCCTGCAACAAACGAAACTTCTTCTGTTTCTGCATTTGAAAAACAAGTGGTGGATCTAACTAACCAATACCGTGCACAAAATGGATTAGCGCCATTGAAACTTGACACAGAGCTAAGTAAAGTAGCGAAAGACAAATCTTTAGATATGCAAAAGAACGGTTATTTCTCACATACAAGTCCTACTTACGGATCACCTTTTGATATGATGAGAAGTTATGGTATTCAATACCGCGCAGCCGGTGAAAACATTGCTATGGGTCAACGTTCTCCTGAGGAAGTAGTGGAAGCATGGATGAACAGTGAAGGCCACCGTGCAAATATCTTAAATGCAAACTTTACTCATATTGGTGTTGGTCATGTTGAAAGTGGTAACTACTGGACTCAAATGTTTATTGGAAAATAATTATAATAACGTCTAGATGGAAAACCTCAGGTAACCCCTGAGGTTTTTTGTGTTTTACTCGTTATTCTTAGCACATACTATGGACGTATGTTATTAAATGAGGTGACTGGATTGTTCATACGTTTAGCAACGAAAGAAGATTTGCCAGGAATTATGGATATCATTAAAAAATCAGTAGAACTCATGGAAGCTAATGATAATGACCAATGGACTGGATACTATCCTCAAGAGGAACACTTTTTAGAAGATATTGATAACCAAGTACTTTATGTTGCAGAGTTGGATCGTAAAATTGTGGGTTCGGTTTCTGTTGATCAGAGTGAACCAGAGGAATATGCTTCCGTAAATTGGAGGAAAAGTGGAGAAGCCTATTTATTTCATCGATTAGCAGTGGACCCTGAAACTAGGGGAAAAGGGGTGGCTTCCCAGCTTATTACTTTTGCAGAAAAAACAGCAGCTGAAAATGATGTATTTTACATGAAAGTAGATACTTATTCACTTAATAATAAGGCACAAACACTCTTTGAAAAATTAGGTTATGAAAAAAGAGGGACTATTTATTTATATGGGAAAGAACAACCTTTTTATTGTTACGATAAAATATTGTCTATTCATGCGGAAGAAGGCGTACAACCTGAACAAACAACGCGATATTAAGAGTACATTAAAAGGGTGGTAATTCAATTTCCGTTTCCTGCCATTCCATACTTTTGGGTATCTTAATTTCAAGAATCCCATCTTTGTACAAAGCCCTAGCACCTTTCTTCTTCACAATGGCTGGAAGTTGAATAGTCCAACTTTCTCCTTCTTCTGGAGAATCTGTAATGATGCATTGGTGTCTATTGTAACTAACTTTCATATTATGAAGCCAATCCGTTTCTCCTATCGATAACCGAACATAGACGTCATCGTGTGTTTCAAATACAGTTTCTTGGAAGGGGGAGCTTCCTTTTGTTGGTGCATTTTGATTTGACCCCGCCCATGCTCCCGGACTATTCATCATATGTTTGAATTGCGGAGGGAACATCTGGTTCATCATTTGATCCATATATTTTTGAAATTGCCCAGATGGAAAGGGCCCCCCTCCACTTTGATTCTCTTTTTCTTGATTAGAACTAAATGGTGACTTCCAACTCCAAGGAAACATAGTCTTTTCCCTCCCTATGTAAGTATTCTCTAAACAAGCAAAGGCTTCCGTTATTATGTAATATCCTATGCTCTAACCCATGAACTGTTAATAATCTAACTTTGTCTCACATAAATACAATGTAGAGTGGATTTTATCTTATTTGAAAATTACGTGAAACGGTATTAGTATAAATGTACAAAGGGTAAAGGGGTGACAAACTTGACTAGAAAAGCTGCTTTTATTACAGGGGGCACTCGAGGATTAGGAAAATGTACGGCCGAGGCATTAGCTAAGGAGGGCTTTGATTTAGTCATCAATTATAGAACTGAACACGAGGATACCCTTCCGTGGATTCGAAATCTCCAAAATACATATAACGTTAAGGTTCAACTTGTGAAAGGAAATTTATCAAATGTGCAGGAGTGTAAATCAGTTAGCCGTTATGTTCTAGAACAGGTTCCACACTTAAACGTTCTCATTTTAAATGCCGGACCATATATAGTCGAAAGAAAGAAGCTTGTAGACTATACGGAAGAGGAGTGGAATGAGTTAATAACAGGTAATCTTTCCTCGACCTTTTATATATTAAAAACACTTATGCCCGTTTTGAGAGGTAATAAGGGAAGAATCATTACGTTTGGATTTGAAAAGGTTGAATCTGCTCCAGCATGGATGTACCGATCTGTCTTTGCTGCTGCTAAGACTGGCCTCGCATCTTTAACGAAAACCATAGCATTAGAAGAAGCTCCTTATGGAGTGACAGTCAATATGATTTGTCCTGGTGATATCACACAAGACTGGAAAGAGAAACGTATTGACCAAGCAAAGGAGATTCACGATTCTAGTAAGCCGGTAGGAAGACCTGGTACAGGTGAAGATATTTCAAGAATGGTTGTTTTCCTATGCGATGACAATTCCGATTTTATTACAGGTTCCATTTTCCATGTTAACGGGGGACAGGATGTATTAAGCAAGTCATATGAAAAGTTATAGTTGGTAAAAGTTAATGCCCCCAGTTCTACTCTTTTATTCCTAGCATACATTGAAATAAAAGAGTTGAAAGGGGTATTCTTAGTGGCATACGTTGGGACTAAAGGTTGGTATATTCAAAAATTAAAAGAAAAAGGGATCTTTTATCATCCGGTTGAAAGAAAAAAATTAGAATTATATAAAACCTATGTGGTAAGAAACCTATATCTTGAAAAGGAAGCTGAAAATAATCAGGGGTAACCCTGGTTATTTTTTTTTTGTGCGCCCAGCATGGGTGCAATCTATAGGGTGCAAGTCCCGAACTGTGAAGGCAGAAGTAGCAGTAGCTTAACGCAAGGGTGTCCGTGGTGACGCGGAATC
>NZ_BAAADJ010000047.1 GCF_039522365.1 Bacillus carboniphilus
CCAAATACAGTATAGAGGAAGGTTATTTGGCATGTTCAATTTTAGTATATCACGTTGTTTTTAATCTTTTTATTGAAAAATGTTGACAAACTATTAGCTGGTTTAGTTGAATAAGAAAAGCCACCTAAATTAGCAGCTGTTCCTTAACCAAGCTACTTATAGTTAAATACCAATTTTTCTAACAACATAAGTTATAGCATTTGTTTTCAATAAAACATCTTTTTCATCTCGTACAATTTTATATTCCAACGGTTTAACCAGTTTGTTTAATAGTTCCCAACCTTCGTATATTCTATCTAATTTATTTATCATATCTTCTGTTTTAATATTGATCTCCATCATAACATCTAATTTTTGGTTGGATTTTATATCAATTTCTTCTACTTCTGAATTAACAATAATACAGTTTATTCCCTCATCTTTTGTTCCTAATGCCATTTGTCTAATTACACTTTCAAAAATATCTTCTGATTCAACGTGTTCTAAAGTCGATACAGCAACAATAAAGTCATATTCATTTTTTTTAATATCGTAATGTCCTATATCTGCTTTTTGAGGTTTTATTACTTCTTTTACTTCATACTCTTCGCTATATAGTTTTAATTTATCTAATGCTGAATCTAATAAATCCACACAAACAACTTGTCCATTTTTTTCTTTTATCTCTTGGGCAATTGGGATACTATTTCTTCCTACTCCCGAACCTAAATCCAAAACCCGAATATTTTCTTTATTATTAAATAAAGGCAGTAAATCCATTACTGTTTTAACTGGTTTGTATAACCAAGAACCTTCTTCAAATAACTTGTAGTTCTCGTAACAAAAATCGTGATACTTTTTTTCTTCTTTACGAATTAAATCAACTCTACTCAATCGTTTATCCCCCTAAAAAAATTATATTTAGTTTCATATTCTCTAATAAATACTTAATACCTTCTTCAACTAAACTGATCCGTTTGTTAAATAAGGGATCTGACAAGTAAGATGGTTAATCCTTTTTTGATAAGCGTTATAAGAAAGACTCAATATTCCGACTTTTCATACAGAAAAAATTTTGTTTCCTTTATTGTCAGGTTGCATTTCTGTTATTTTTATTTCTATAACAGCTCCCGCTCGAATGGAAATATAACGGTCCTCTAGTTCTAAAATAATGTCAGTTAAGTATTGATTGCTTCCATCAATAAATCCATAAACATTAACTTTTTTAATTTTATTGTGGTTAAGAGAAAAACTGGAGCTTTTTATAACATGACTTTGATAAGGAGTATTTACTGATTCATATTGAAGTGGTTCTGGAGTATTTTGTTCACTTACTATCAGTATATCATCACCCGACTTAGTTTCTCTCCAACCAAACTTCCAGTACGTTGTTTTGTGTAATTCTGGATTTCTAATCGCTAATATTGGCTTAGAAGAAGTAAAACTTAGTTCATTATCGTAACGGAATACATTTATTTGATTTGCATAAATCCCACTTAAAGTACATTCCTGTATTGAGCTAATGCTATCCCATTCTTTTTTCAAGTAGTTCCCCTTCCTTCTTCTGTTAGATTTAAACTATTCTGCTCCGTTAGTGAAAAATACTGTTACTTCGGAGGTTCTGTTTCTGTAAGCACTAATTGCTCCCCAGTATAAGCGTCAAAATGGATTATAATTTTATTTCCAAAAGGATATACTCCTTGCACTTTCCAGGCAGTTCTTTTTTCAGCCTCATGAGGAATCTCATAATTCTCAACTATTTCTGTTTGCCATTTTACGTTTGGACTGGGTTCTAATCTTTTAGCCTCTTTTAAAACCTCTTCTTTGGTTACATACAGGGGTTCGGATTTTTCTTCTGCTTGTGTACATCGCCTCAAAATGCACTCTTTTGATGAGCGTTCAAATGTTCCCCCTGTATCTAGTAACACCTTTTCTTGAAACACTTCATTATCGTACCTATACTCGGAAACTATTAATTGGGTTCCACTCTCATTCACTATTATTATGCGTTTTTCAGGGGTATGACTTATCCAAAAACTTAGAGTCCCAATGACATCATAATTATAAAGCTGATATGTCCTTTCACCATCTTTAACTACTAATTGCCAGAAGTGAAGGTCTTCCCACCATATTGCTTCACCCGTTTCTTCATCAAAAGGTGAGGGAGTGATATACAACAAGATTTCTTCTTCTATACCATCACCAGTAACGTCACTCACCATTGATTCAATTAGAGATGCACTTTCATGTATAACAATTTCACTTGGTTCAATCACATCGGCTGTAAATACATGACCATCTTTACTTGTTTTCTCACTTTCCACCTTGCTTCTATTTTCATTTTCGCTCTTGATAATTTCGGACTTTGGGTCTTTTTCAATAACGAGTTCTTCACATCCAGAAAGTAACAATAAAATAAATGCAATTAATAGTTTTCTCATATAACCCCCTCCCTTCAAAATCATTTTATTCATTTTCTTAATAACAAATAATAGTATTCATTATTCAAGCAACCTGACCAATCAGTAAAAATTATCCAGTTTGTTCTTAACTTCTATGTAAATGGACATAATCCTCTAATAAATTCATTTTTGGAGGAACGAACATGTTATTATTAGAAATTTGGGAGGCATATGAATCGGATAAGAGAATAGAAGGTTTTTCCCCGCAAACTTTAAAGGCATATAGACTTCAAGCAAATCTACTTATTCGTCATTTTAGTGATGTAGAAATTGGATCCCTAAATACTGAACAATTAAAAGAATATCTAGCCCAATCAAGTCAGCAATTAAAACCCTCTAGCCTAGCACACAGAATTCGGTTCATTAAGTCTTTATTCCGCTGGTCACATGAAGAAGGACACATCCATAAAAATTCAGCAGCTAAACTAAAAGAACCTAAAGTTGGCAAACGGATTCCTAAGTTCTTAACTGAAGGAGAAATCGAACATTTGCGTGAAGCTTGCTTTACCACAATGGAGAAAGCTTTATTTGAATTCATGTTTTCAACGGGCTGTCGTATCGGGGAAATCGTTTCCCTCGAAAAGAATAGCATCAACTGGTCTAATCGATCTGCAATTGTTCTTGGTAAAGGAGATAAAGAAAGGGAAGTTTACTTTAATATCCGTTGTGAAATCTGGCTAAAACGCTATTTAGAAAGCAGAAACGATAAAGACCCTGCCATTTTTGTGACAGAACGCTATCCACATAGGATGAGTGTTGCACAAATGAGATACATCATCAAACGTATTTCTAATCGGGCTGGAATCAATAAAGAAATCCATCCGCACCAACTAAGACACAGCTATGCTACACACTTATTAAACAATGGAGCTCCACTTGAGGTCATTCAAAGTTTAATGGGGCATGAAAAGAGTGAGACCACTCGAATCTATGCTCAACTAAGTGGTCGGCTTAGGAAAGAGTTTTATCAAAAATACTTTTGACAGAATAAGAGCAATGTCATTTGACGTTGCTCCTTTAACTCTCACTAGGCGTTAGTTTCGACAAAATAAACTTCATTCTTTCTTCAAATTCTTTTGCAAGATTTTCGTTTTCCTTCTCTAACTCAGGTATGCCTTCATTGCTAACCATTTTGTAGGCAATATCTTGCCACATTTTCAAGTTCCATTCTAAATATCCGTCTTGTTCAGTTTCTAAATTGAAATAATTCACATAGTGCAGAACGGTATTGGCAATCATAATATCGCCCGTTTTTTTATCAACCAATCCACTTCTATACTCGGAATCTTCTTCCCATTTTTTCGCCACATCATTGATAAATGATTCTAAAGAATTATATTCTGGCTTTTCAACTTGATAGTATTCAATCGCATAAATAGGTTTTCCATAATGTTCACCTATCGGTTTTGCATAAAGTTTATTGTGAATTACTTGTAATTGTTCTTTGAACTCTTTCGCAAGGGAGACGTTTTTCAAACTAGTCTTTTCAGATCTATTATTGTTTTTTATTTTAATCGCAGTTTCTTGCAATTTGCTTACTTCATCTGTTAAGCCCTTTTTAGTAATTTCATTATTAAAGTGATCAATATAAGCAATAATAGAAAGTGTATTTATATCTTCCCATTGTTCTTCTGGAAGGTTCAGATATTTTAAAGTGTCACTGATGAATGCGTCAAACGAATCAAATTCTGGTTTTGATATTTGTTCTGGAGGAGTCTCTGTTATTACTTCTGTTTCCGTCCCTGGTTCATTTTTTATATTGTCATTGTATATATTTGGAACAATCAAAATAAATAATAGAGCAGCAACAAGAACGGAGGAGAAATAATAAGTAAAAGGAATACGTTTTTTTTCTTTTTTTGTCAAAGAACTCATTATCCTTTCCTTTTCACTCTGCGAGATCGTGACATCATGAAGGATTGTTTTATTTAATGTGTCTTTCACCGATTTCAGTTTCTCTTCCACTCATTTCCACCCCTTTCCAAAGCTTCCCTTAACCTTATTCTTGCCCGATGTAATCTTGTCTTAATTGTATTGGTTTTTAAATCCAAGATATTGCTTATTTCTTCTATACTAAGATCTTGATAATAATAGAGAATAATCACTTCTCGAAACTTTACAGGCAACGCAAGGATTTCTTTAGCTAAAAGTACATCTTCAATTTTTGAGATAGTTTGAATTTCTGGCGTTTCAGCCTCAGCTATATTTAAGTCCATTTTTTCTTTGTACACGATGTTACGAAAACTCCATCTTTTTAATGTGTCTTTGCATTTATTAACGGTAATTTTAATTAACCATGTTTTATAGCTACTTTCTTCTCTGAATTGCTCAATATGGTTGTAGCAAGAAATAAATACTTCTTGTATTATGTCTTCAGTAAGGGCATGGTCTTTTAGATAGAGATAGGCAATCCTTTTTAATTCAGTCCCATACTGAGTCAGCAATGATTCAATTTTTGAAATTTTTCCCTTCTCAGTATTTTCTATATCCCTTTTCATTTCCTTCCCCCTTCTTCCCTTATAGACGACGCTTTGTTAGATCAGGTTCCCGAAAATTTATTTCTTGTTGTAAAAAAATAAAGGGCGTTAATCCTAGTGAATTAACTGCCCATTTGACTTATGATTACCTTCAATATTATTTATTCTCTATGTAACTGTAAAACCTTCTCGAATCAATATTCTCTTCAACAATACTGCTCGTTAGTAAAATGTTTTTACTCAAGTTTTAAAATCCAGCAGGACCATCACCACTATTCCAATCACTACCTTCTTTCCCTTTTCTTATACTAGGATCAATTCTTTTTGTATCCTTATCATTTCTTCTTTTCTTCCTTCTAAAATCTATTAGAAATGCTAATAATAAAACTCCAATAACTGTAATCACAAACCACCACAAAGTCGATTCCCCCTTAATAATTGCTCCGTTGACATTTGTTTTATTAACAATATTTTAACATAATATTCCAATTTTGAGCCTCATATTCTAAAAAAAGCAACAAAAATAGCGTCAATCCTTTAATTTGATCAACGCTACCCTTAGGCAGATTTTTAGTTTTTAGTTCTACACTGTTTAAGACTTTCTTTTTCAGGGATACCTCTTTCTACTGTCACTTCATTGATTTCTACCCCCTTTTCTGGAGTATCAGTTAATGTGAAATGAATTATATCGTAGGGAATGTCACCATGATGAGCTGCAAAGTTTAGCGCACTTGCATACACAACATGTCTACGAGTATTACCTTTTATTCTTTCGATTTTATCTATTCTTGGACACATGACGAAATCTGAGTATGTTTGGTCAAGGTAGGTATAGTACCGAAAGTATAAAGTTTCTTCGAGCAATTCATTTTTGGGAACTCCATTCCATCCTATCAAGAGTAATCCAACAAGCACTATGACTATTTTTTTCATAAACTATTACCACCTCAGGACTATTCTTCCGAAATGATAATTCCCTTATTCCATTAAATGCCTCATTAGTTAAAAAAGTGATCCTTTGCTATGAAGCATCGACTCTTTAGTAGAATAACTTAAACGAAAGGAAAACGTTAATCTTTTTAAATTAAGGTTTTCCTTTTGTATAATTCAATACCATCCCGATTTACTAGTTCCATCATTATAAATAATTTTCACTTCTGGATCATAATTAACAGGGGTTTCTGAAAAGCTATACCATATCCGACCTTTACTAGTGTTTATAATTGTTGCATCGGTTATATCTTGCTCATTATATTTAATCCTTAATGCCTCTATTGAGTCATCGTAAATTACACCGAATGTGAGGGAAACTAGGTCTTCTTCTGATTCTATTTCCTTAGGATGTAAGTTACTAAACATTTTGGTTAATATTCTATTTTCAACGTTGAAATGTTTACTTCCTGCTCCAAAACCCCACCGAAATCCTAAAGGGGTCTTTTCAATTAACCCTACTGATAACACATCGTCCTTACCATAAAAGATAATAGTATGACCTTTATAAACGGTGGTGTGAAAAATTTCATCAATGGGGATATTTGCCTCGCTTATCGCTACATCAATGGTCTTATAATTTGCTTTATAAAATGTAAATATTGCAATGGTAGCCAACAAAATTATAAATGAAATAGATAATATTATTTTCCGTTTCATATTCCACCTCCATATACTTTGCAGCCAATTTCTACTTTATGTGGTGTCTGTTAGGTATTTGAATACTAAACCGTTAGTACCCGTACGTGATATATAATTTATTCGGGAGCATTGTATTCTACCCATTCATCATTTATCAATACCTCAATGATTTTTCCTTTTCCAGAAATAAACTCAATTATATTGTCTTTATCTTTGTACCTTGTTATTGGAAGCTCAACCTTGATAGATTTGATATTTGGATGTTCCTTTAGGAAATGTAAAGTCTCATTTGTTTTTTCGTAACCATCTCTTACTTCTTCAGCCACCAAAGAATATTTTGTAGAAGACTCTAACTGTTGTGCTAATTTCATTTGTTGAAATGCATTTAAATATAATTCATCAAAGGATACAGCTTTTGCCTCAATAGCAACCTCTTTGTTATTATCAAATGAAGCTTTAAATAGATAAGATTGTATGGAATGAAAAAATACAAAACCAATGACTAATAGAAACACGAAAATCATAAAAAAATATCTTTTCTTCACAAGAAAACCTCACCCTTTTTAATGAAATTTTGTTTATTTATAAGAGCGAAAGTATTCATTGATCACTTCCCTTATTGAATAATACGAATATTCAGACATATAGTTTCACTAATATTCCTTATTAAACAATTCTGCCCCGTTACTTCAATAAAAAGGTGCGACTTCCTTCTTGAAGGAGCGCACCCTATTTTTAAAAGTCTTGTCCAACGATAATTTTCCAGTCCTCTTCTTGTTTTTGAATTGGAAATGTAAGTTCATTCAATTTCCCATCAGAAACAATTTCAACCGTAGCCTTAAATTCAATTTCACTTACTTGTTTAACCTCTACTATTTTAGTATCAGTAATTTCCTCTTCAATATTTTTATACTGTTTCTTTTGTTCCTCTTTATCAGGAAATCTTAAATCGTCAGTGTATTTTACCATTGCTGATATGTCCTTTGACTCTAAAGCCTCTAAATAATTATTTACTACTCCCGTAACTTTTTCTTCGTTAGTTAGACTTGCTTCAGAAGAACAACCAGTTAAAATTATTAACATTAAAGTTATTGAAGCTATTATCTTTCTAATTCTAAACATCTCCCTTATAAACTATATCTTTCATATGTTAAATTGTACCATAATCTTCTTCAATTAAACTGACCCGTTACTTAAATATGAGCTATAGATCCCATTATTGATTATGACTATTGCCCCAATCTCAATTAGATGGTTAATTGATCACAATAATATTGATATTGTAGATTGGCAATATGTTCGTTATCTATTAAGTGGTTCATTACAATTTACTAAATGCAACCTTATGTCTATGGGAATCTTTTTTTTCTAACTAAACTCAATTCAACTCGATTCCCAGCATCCACAAATACATATTCTTTTTCAGGTTCTTGTCTAAATGTGACTACAGCAAAGGTAGGTCCATCTGCAGTATTTGCATAAATTGATTTAATTTGATAATCTTTGAGCTTTTCTGTCTCGTCAATATAGGTTCTTACCTCATGTTTCATTTGATTATGAGCAAACCATTTCACATCAAATATTTGAAACAGACTAAACAATATAACAAAATACATAAGTGTCAGTTTCAAAAGTTTCTGCATTCTATCTTTTCCTTCGGAAACTCTCCGAATATCAAGGATAGATGAGGCAATGGTTCCAAAAACTAAAATGTAGTAGCTAATTTGTATAATAAGTACCTTGTTTAAAAAAAAGACAAAGAAAAAAACTAAAACTACATTGATACCCGATTTTAATATCATGTTGTGAATAAAACGATGACTTAAGAATCCTAACCCAAATAATAGGATGCAGTAACCAAATCCAACTAATCCTTTGGTCATATCCGTTGTATTGTCCAACATCATATTAAACAAAATCAAAAATAGGAGTAGCCACAGAACAACCCCAATAAATTTTTGAATGTTCCCCTTCATCTCTTCCTCCCTCATCACGAATGTTTATTTAACTAGAATTACCAAATTGAAACTCACATCTTATGAGAAAATTTAGTATTCCGACTAATTTTCCTAAGCTTTTTTCCTGTCCTTTCTTAAAATAAAACAAAGGTAAGAGACTATAACTTCTCTTAAAGATCTTAAATCACAATAAAAAATCACCTAGTTACTAGAAAAAAACCCATTTCAGTAATATAATGATCACAAAAATTTACGTTTCACGTTTTGAGATTATGAATCCAATAACAATTCCAATCGTACATACAGCAAAGTAGAATGGAAAAGCTAATCTATGCAATGACATTCTGTATGGTCCGACATGTTCAAATACATAATACATGAAGGCTATTCCAACTAAATAGAAAGAAAATGAAATCATGAATGCTTTATTAAACTTCATGTGATAAAACCTGGCAATAATGATTGTAGGTATGAGTGTACTGAATAATATTATAAATTGACCTATTTCATCAGTTAGGTCTATTGCAATTAAATAATATATAAAGCCACTAAATACAACAGCGATAAAATATGGGTAAAATTGAAGTAATTTCACATTGTCCCCCTTTTCAAAAAAATCCTCATTAATAAAATATTATTAAATTTATTTGTGCCTTTAGTTAATCAAAGAGGTAATTTCTATTAAAAATCAAAGAGCATACTATCCCATATTATAATCAATTAAGAAACCCGTGATGATCAACAAAACACCAAAAAGGAAATTCCCCTTTTTTTCTGGTATTTCGGTTTTCACAAGTAAAAACAGTATAATTCCTAACGTGCCTATACATACTCTTAACAGCCTTATAATGGTGTTCAGAAAGGAAAATTACCACTCTACGGAAGAACGTTCATGTGTTACACCTGTGTCAACCAAATCATCCTTTTGAAACACACCTTCGTTATATTTAAGCTCTGACACTGTTAATTGAGTGCCACTTTCATCTACTAAAATAATTCGTTTCTCAGGATCCTGACTAATCCAAAAACTTAATATTCCACTAGAATTGTTGTTGAAAAGCGGATAAGTTCTTTCACCTTCTTTAACTACTAATTGCCATAAGTGAAGGTCTTCCCACCAAATGGCTTCACCTGTTTCTTCATCAAAAGGTGATGGGGAGATATACAACAAGACTTCCTCCTCCTTACCATCTCCAGTAATATCACTCATAACGGAATCAAGTAAGTATGCACTTTCATGAAGGATAAGTTCGGTCGGTTCAATAACGATTTCAGTAACTGGAACATCTTTCTCTGTATTTGCTTCTAGTAGTTCTTTGTCCGAATTTGATTTTAAATCGGCTTCTTCTGAACAACCAAATAATATAAAACATAACGAAATGACTAAAACGAATTTTTCCATTATATCCTCCTTTTTTCAACGAGATGTTCAAACAAGATCTTAACTAAACAGCTGCAAAATTGGTTTTATCTATTGTTATAAAGAATATTATTTATTCCTCCACACCGAGAATGAATGGAAGGTATCTTTATCATTGGAATAACTTCTAAACATCAATGCACCATTATGATTTTCGTTAAAATAGCCTAATGTATAACTCGATACAGTCTGACTTTCTTCGAAAAAAATGGGTTCCCCTAATGCGGCTTTTATTTCATCTCCGCTTATATCTTCCAACGGTACAAAATATCCCGCTACTTCAATATATGGTTTTTTGTCATACTGAAAGCCAACATTAAAGCCACATAAACACTCTTCATACATAAGAATGTAACTTCCTTGAGATTCCAGCTTCCAATTAGGTAATCCCATATAATTTTTCATCAACGTCTGAGCGGATATATCTAAAGGCACATCAACATTAGGAATGTTTACCTGATTAAGGGTAATTTCCTTAAAATTTGTTTTTTGTAATAACGAATTGTTAGTGCTTACGTCTAACTCGTTAAATTGTTCTAACGATAATAAATGGCTTTCTTCTAGCTCCATGTCATAAGTAAAAAAATCACTTAATAGGATAGTAGCTATTTCTTGACTGATTTCATAAAGGTTATCATCACCTTCGCGCTGAAATGCTCCTTCGAACACTATGCCTTCATCAGTTCTTCTACCGTCAATCCATACATAATAGTTCTCAACCGAAGCATTATCATACCGAATAGAATATAAGGTAGGTTTGTAGTTGGGGCTGATGGTTATGTTTGATGGCTTTTGTTCACTTTTAAAATATTTACTCACTTTTGTAAGTTTATCCTGGGTAATATCATCAACGGTGAATACGTTTGTTCCCACTAAGTTCTCTTCCACTATTTTTTCAACCAAAGGAGGCTCAGATGTCTTTTGCCATTCTTTTATTAGACTGTTCATGTTCGGAATTACGAGTATAAACAGTAAAACTACTAATAGAGATATGGCAGCATAATATTTTTGCGGGGAAAATTTTCTCGGGGAAGAATTTTTTAACTTTTCAAAGGTCATCATTTTATCTTTATGAGATCTATTTGATTTGTTCATTTCTTTCAACTGGCTATCTAAATCATCTTTATAGTTGTGGTCCAATGTCCTCACCTCCATGTAAGTTCTTACGCAATTCTGCTCTCAATGCATTCATAGCTCGAAAAGTAATGGTTTTAACTCTACTTGTTGAACAACCAAGTGCTTCTGCTGTGGCAGAAATCGATAGTTCCTGAATCTTTCTAAGAATAATAACCTCTTGATACTGAACTTTTAGTTTTTTTATGATTTTATATAATTCCAGTATTTCTTCGTTCTTCTCAAGAATTATTTCTGGTGTATTAGCGTCAACTTCCCTGTCAGAGGTGAACGAAATAAATTGTACAATTTTTTTTCTTCTCCAGTGATCATAAACAACATTACGTGCGATTGTAATGATCCACGAATAATAACTTGAATCACCTCTAAAATCACCTAATGCCCTCTGGACTTTAATAAAGACATCATGAGTTAAATCTTCTGCCAATACTTCATTTCCAACCATAAGTAATATATAATGATGAACCTTGTCACTAAAATCTAGATATAGCTCTTCCCAAGTCACAACAACACCTCACTTTCCTTTCCATAGACGATTAACGTTATCAGAAGTTTCGCTTTTCTGAATTTTTATATTAGTATCTGATTAGGTAATTCCCACTGAATTTTTCAACAAAAAAACAACAGTATCTTTGATTTGAATTTACACAGCTGCTCGTTGTGGTTTTGTACATCGATTTTAACATAATATTCCAATTTATTTTCCTTATATTCTGAAAATAATGGTAAATAAAAAAGACCGTCACCATGACGACCTTTTCCTACAACTTCTTATTCAACAATACTGCTTCTTTACTTCAATAACTTCAAAAATAAGCTTGAGCTCTCTAATTAGGTAACGCAACAGTAACGTGAATAAATTTATATTCCATTTAAGAATGATTGCTTGTATCTATTTAACGCTTCATCTTCATATTCTAGATTTTGTAATAACATCTCCCAAAAAGCTCTTAATTCAGAGTAATCCATTTCAGCCAACTGTAAGGAATGTAGATTTTTATCTAGATACTTCATATCTGATAACCATATATCTAGTAATTTTAATTTATTTTCATCCGACACATCCACTTTATTTATTAGTTCTCCTAAGTCATTTGATGATGGAATATGACTGTAAATACTAAATAGACCTGCTAGCTCTCTATATCTATCATCATTTGGCTCAGCAGCTTCAAGCATATGAGTGGATAACTGTAAACTCCAAAACATCGCAGTTAGATATTCCGCTTTTTCCCTTTCAGAAACATCGTTATATTTTCTTTGTAGAGTTTCTCCAAATTCATATGAATAGCTAACTCCATTTTTAATTTTTTCAAAAAGGGCTATTCTTGACTTGTCCTTACTATCGTTAAGTTGTTGAAACAGATACAAATTCAAAATGATTGATAATATGAGTCCTAGTAATAATAGATTTTTTCTCTTATTTTTCAAATTTTCCCCTCCAACTTTTTCCCATTATTTCACTTATTATAGTAAACAAACTTTTAGCAAAATAGGAGCTTTGCATCGATATCTCATAGTCAGTTCAACTAGGGTTTGGGCTTATTTATTTCAAATGAGTTTATTAATTTTTTGCAAAACCAACTACTGATAATATTAAACCTATATATACAACTAAGTATTCAACACCCTCTAAATATGTATCTGTATCAATCACAAAAATGCCTCCAAATATTAGGAAACTTAGTCCTAATAACATAAATTTTGTTCCTGAGATTTTGCTTTTTCTTACCATCAAAAAAACTATTATAGATGATAATATAAGAATAGGTGTTACAACCAAAACACCTATCATTTTCATCCCCCCTTGGGCATCTGATTAAATTATCCCCTTTTTAACTATGGTGTTGTTTATTCATTAGCTAAGTTAATAAGATTTTAACATAATATTCCAATTGCTGCCCTTATATTCTGAAAGGAATGAAAAATAAAAAAAAGCCGTCTTTTTGACGACTTACCAGTATTAGTTCTTCTTCAACAAGTCGAGTAGAAGAGAACCTCTCCACCTCTCGGTAGATTGTATTCTCCCCCCTCACAGAACCGTGCTTGCGCTACTCACGCACACGGCTCCTCCAAGTTTTCATTCACAAAATGTAGCTTACCTCTTTTCTTAAATCGTATATATTAACCTTCACTCTTGCGTAAGGTAATGGATGTTTAGTAAGAAAGAGTCTGAATTTATCCCAAGTAAATGATTTCCTTTGACTTCTTCTGTTGAGCCATTTAAATAGTATGAATCCGATTTTGTCTCTAAATTTGTTTACACTTGGAGTATTATCGGTGATGCAATAATAGTTGTAATATCCAGTGAGTGAGCGTTTAAATCTATCCATAATCATATGGATATCTTGATTTCTATTATTCTTCAGCCATTCTTTCGTTTCTTTTAGCTTGCTTTGGATTTTCTTCCTACTTGTTTTGCGCTTCACCCGAAAGTTTCCTTGTTTGCTTTTCCCACAATAGTGAGTAAAGCCAAGGAAATCAAAGGTTGCTGGCTTCTTGTTTCCCTTCTGTTTTGCATCTTTTTCGGCATACCGCCCAAAGGGAATTATTTTGGTTTTATCCTCAGCTATTTCCAGGTTAAATTTCTTTAATCTAGATTTTAATGATTGAAAGAATTGCTGAGCCTCGCTCTTAGATTGAAAACAACAAACAAAATCATCTGCATACCTTACCATGTATGCTTGGCCCTTACACTGTTTCCTGACCCTATTTTCAAACCATAAGTCAAGGACATAATGAAGATATACATTGGCTAATATCGGTGATATTACTCCACCTTGCGGTGTACCTTTGTCTGTCTTGTACTTCTTACCTTCCTCCATATATCCACCTTTAAGAAACCTACCAATTATTCTAAGTAGGCTAGGGTCAGCAATACGCAGTTTTAGAAACTCCATCATCCATTGGTGGTCAACGTTGTCAAAGAATCCTTTGATATCTACATCTACTACATAATTTACTGATTTCTTTTCAATGTAATAGTTCAGTATTTTCAATGCATCATGGCAATTAAGATTGGGACGGAATCCAAAGGAGCAATCTAGAAAATCATTTTCATAGATGGTATTAAGTATTTTAGTAATGCCTTTTTGAACAATCTTATCTTCATGTTCTGGTATTCCCAATGGTCTTTTCTTGTTTGAATTAAGCTTTGGGATATACATTCTCTTTACAGGAACAGGACGATAGCTCCTGCTTTTCAGCCTATTTACTAAATCCGCTATGTTTTCTTTTAGATTTTCACTGTATTCTTCTTTAGTTGTTCCATTAACCCCAGTTGCCTTCTTATTAGGTAATTCAAGATGACATTGATCTAGTGCTTGCTCATTTAATAGATGCGCAAGAGATGTAAATTTCATTTTAGGATCAGCTTTCGCTAATTCTGCTATCCTTAGTAGTTTTGTTTCCATTTATTGTTCCTACCTCTGTGTGTAGTAAATGTGTCCCTAGCAAGGGTGATAACTGGTAGCTAGCCTTCCCTCCATCGGCATTACACAACTTCACTGGTACTACGCTGCTATCCGACTCCCTACCAAGCTTTTGGCTTCCTCACTTATTATCGTTTGTACACCATACTCTTCTAAAAAAAAATGAAAAGACCGGTAGGGTCTCCCGAGTTGCCGTATCATATCAATGTGTAACGTGCCAAGGTCTCTGACTCCAGAGAAGTTTCATCCTTCTTGCCAAAACGAAAGATAAAATGTAGCTTTCTGTCACAGATAAAACATCAGCCCTCTCGAGTTACTAACATTATGGAGCTCAATCCCTTCAACCACTTGGCTTTCGGCCCGCTACCTAACTGTCTACGCTTAAAGACTAAAGTTACCTTTAGCCCTCCAAGACTCGCTACGAGCGAATGGCTAGTTCTTACTCGACGGGAATCCCACCCGTTATATGATACGACCTAGGCTCGGCCGCACATCTGTTCCGTTAGTTCAGTAACTTCTACAAAAAAACATCATCAATCCTCTATTAGAGAGACGCACTCTTTAATTTGAAGTTTAATATTTCACGAACTAAGTTTTACATTACTTATTGGGTTCTAATTCTTTCAATGCTAAGCCCTCTCCTGTTTTAGCGTCAAAAATTATTACCGTCCTGTTGCCTGCTGGATATATAGCTTCTACTACCCATACAGTTCTTCTCTCGGTGGTATTGTTTCTTGTTCGAATCTCTTTATCTTTAACAATTTCTGCTTTCCACTCCACAACATGTGGACTGGTTTCTATTTCCTTAGCCTGCTCTAAAACTACATCTTTGCTTACATATTCATCGTTTTCTACTTTTGCCGTACAACCTGTCAGAACCATAACTGAAACAGTAACTGCTGTGAAAAGTAATCTAATCATTCCTAGATTTTCACCCCTAACTTTATTTTGATATTATTCTATTCAAGCAAATAATCTTAATAAAATCATCTTGCCATATTCAAGTAAACTGTCCCGTTAGCACAATTGATTCCTCTTATTTAATACACTGTGTGATAAATATCGAATAGATTTTCCATGTTGTTTTGCATATTCAATTTCTTTTCTGGTACTTTCTCCTATGTATCCATTTACGTCTATAACAAAGATTTCATCAGACATATTTATTTTTTCAAAATGTATTTTCTCGAATAACTCAGCTTGTTCTTTTGTGATTTCAATGCCTTCACTTTGTTCAAAAAATCCAAGGCTTATGACAATGTTTCCCTGTAATGTAAGGTAAGCATTTGCTTTTTCAAATTGTTCTTTAAACTTAGTAGAACCACATAGAGTAATAACTTTCATTCAAAACAACCTACTTCCATTTGACGAATAAATATAAACGTTATTAGTTCCACTTACAAGATCACTTTGTTCATTAACTGATCAAATTTTTCCATTCATTTTCTAGCATTGCATATAACTTACTGTCTCTCCATTCTCCCTTTATCATTGAATCTTTCTTAAAGTATCCCTCTAGTCTGAATCCAGCTCCAATTAAAGCATTACTTGATCCATGATTCTCGGAGTCAACTTTTGCAATTATTCTATGTAAATTAAATTCATTAAAGCCAAAAGCTAATAAACTTTTAATTGTTTCAGTGGCAAAGCCCCTTCCCCAATAGTCAGGAAGGAAGTAATAACCTATTTCAGCGTCTGTTTTGTTATCTTTAACAACTAGAAAACATTCTCCTATTAGTTCTTCTTTAAAGATAACCCCAAATACAAACACTTTACGATCTATCATATTTTGAAACTCGATTTGTTTTTCGAGCATTTTTTTAGTCTCTAAATAACTAACTGGACCCCAAATGACAAGTTTAAAAATGCAATCATTAGACCTGATTTTAAATAAACCGTCTAAATCCTTAGCTTCGAGCTCTCTGATCAACAATCTCTCTGTCAATATCGGTTTAATCTTCAACAGTAATCCCACCTATTCCCCACAGTTCTCACATAAACATGAACCAATCAAATCATTAACAATAATTTTAACACAATATTCCAAATATTTACTCTGACATTTAGTAAAAGCAACAAAATGAAAAAAGATCGTCACCATTGACGACCTTTATGCAGAAGTCTTATTAAACTCTACTGATCCTTTAGTAAAAATTATCCAGTTAGTTCTTAACTTCTATGTAAATGGACATAATTCCTCTAATAAATCCATTTTAGGAGGAAGAAAATGTTATTATCAGAAATCTGGGAGGCATATGAATCGGATAAGAGAATAGAAGGTTTTTCCCCGCAAACTTTAAAGGCATATAAACTCCAAGCAACTCTTCTTATTCGCCATTTTAGTGATGTGGAAATTGGATCCCTAAATACTGAACAATTAAAAGAATATCTAGCTCAATCAAGTCAGCAATTAAAACCCTCTAGCCTTGCACACAGAATTCGGTTCATTAAGTCCTTATTTCGCTGGACACACGAAGAAGGACACATCCCAAAGAATCCAGCAGCTAAGCTGAAAGAACCTAAAGTTGGTAAACGTATCCCTAAATTCTTAACAGAACGAGAAATCGAACATTTGCGTGAAGCTTGTTTTACCACGATGGAGAAAGCTTTATTCGAATTCATGTTTTCAACTGGATGTCGGATCGGGGAAATTGTTTCTCTTGAAAAGAACAGTATCAATTGGTCTAATCGATCTGCAATTGTTCTAGGTAAAGGAGATAAGGAAAGGGAAGTTTACTTTAATATACGTTGTGAAATCTGGCTAAAACGCTATTTAGAAAGCAGAAACGATAAAGACCCTGCCATTTTTGTGACAGAACGCTATCCACATAGAATGAGTGTTGCACAAATGAGATACATCATCAAACGTATTTCTAATCGGGCTGGAATCAATAAAGAGATTCATCCTCACCAACTGAGACACAGCTATGCTACTCACTTATTAAACAATGGAGCTCCACTTGAGGTCATTCAAAGTTTAATGGGGCATGAAAAGAGTGAGACCACTCGGATCTATGCTCAACTAAGTGGTCGGCTTAGGAAAGAGTTTTATCAAAAATACTTTTAGACTAAAAAGAGCAATGTCATTAACTCTTTTTTTGACGTTGCTCCTTATCTCGTACCCGACTAGTTGATGAATAACTGTTTAGTATCTACCAATAATCCATTATTACCTCCCAATTACCATCGGCATTTTTTATTAGTACAAATGTTACTTCACTGTCATAAGTGTTCTTATTTTTACCCTTTTTATATATCTCACACTCAACTATAATTTCCTTTTTATTTTCCGATTGGTTTTTTATTTCTTTGACCTTATAATTTATAAGACTAAAAGAGCTTGCCTTAAATTCCTGCTTAATGTCTTTTACCCAATTTGATCTACTTTGGAAATCCTCTTCTGCCAAGGAATCCATATTTAAATAAAGTGAAGCTTCTTCATAATTTTCTGATTTCATTGCATTCAAAAATGAATTGATTGTGTCTTCTGGTGTTGAATTATTCAATGTTTTTGAACATCCACATAATAGTAATATAAAGAATATTAACTGAAAAATTCTTTTTCTCATCTAAGCCCCCTAATATTAGTACAATTTATTTCTTCTGATTCACTAAACTGCACCTTCGTAAAAACTCATTACCTTCACTACTGTTAACCCCAATCTAAAAAAATTTACTCATATTGAAACCAAATAAATATTTCTGAAACTCGGTCATCAACGAATTCAAACGACATACCTGTTTTACCACCTAGAGAAATAAAATTATCATATTCTTCTTGTATAAACTTTCCATAAACACTTTTAACTTCTTCCTTAGATGAACCTATCGTAATCCCTTTTGATGTAGTAAAAAATGAATCCTTAATTATTATTGCTCTTATCACCTTTATCTCATTTACTTCCCGAAAAATTAAAGTAATATCATTATATGTTAAAGTAATATCAATTCCCTCGTATGCCGTAGTCTCTGTGACCTCAGTTGGCTCTCCTAATAATTCCTTGACCTTTGTAATAGTTAATGTCTCATAAGATACTACGTCTGAAGCAACAAATAACTTTTCTTTAAATACATTGAATACATGTATAGCTTCATTTTGAATACTTAATTGATCTACCTCATGTTCTAATAATCGGTTTCTTTCTGTAACTTGATCAAGGTTGTTTGACATTTCAACTATCTCTGCGTTCTTTTTTTCTAGTTCATTCTTAAGGTTTGATATCTGTATAATTAACTTTTTAATATCTTCAGTTAAAAATTCATCTTCCTCGCAACCTACTAAAACAAAACTAACTATTATTATGACTATTAACCTCATAAATAATGTCATTCAACCCCCGCCTCCCTTATTTCGTTATAATTTCAAAATTCCTAGGATTCACCCTGTACTAGATAATAAAATATTAATATAATATTCCAACCGTATGTCTCTGTATTCATAAAACAATGAAAAAGAAAAGAACGCCACTGACGTTCTCATAATCATTCTTCTTCAACATTCCTGCTTTGTTAGCTTAATAACTACTCCAACATAGAAAGCGTCAATCATTTATGAATCAACACCGTTCAAAGCAAAAAGTAATCACGATTAAAATTTCATTGGTGGCATCATAAAATGTATAAACATCTGATAAATCCCAATGAAAAGAATTAGGGTTAGCCAGGAGCTTATAGTATCTTTTTTACGAAGAAGAAAATAACAATAAACAACGGATAGAATACCACGTATTATTGCATCTGTTAATACAAGAGGTAGGACGAACAAGAAGTCTGGTATTGACGGTGTAAAGATTTCAGTAAATGCATTGAAAACCCCAGATGGAATTATATGAACCCAATTTAGTGCTTTCATTTCAAATCTGAATTGAGAAACTTGAAACCATACTAGATATAGACCCAGTGATAGAAATAAAGATAATAAGAAGCCTTTCCAAAAAAAATTCTTCAATTTTGTTTCTTCCCCTTTCTTCTTCAACATACCTGCTCGTTAATAAAAAAATTTAAGTGATTATCTATATCAGTTCAATGTGGTTCAAAAAAATCCTTTCTATATTCCACATCGTCAGTATTCGATAAAGACAAATGTATTTTGCAATAAAAAAGCGCAGAAAAATGCAATAAAAAATGCAGAGTGTTGCCACCCAATTAAAATCTATTTAATGGGATTTTGATAAAGCGTTAGTAAGTC
>NZ_BAAADJ010000048.1 GCF_039522365.1 Bacillus carboniphilus
CCGCGTCACCACGGACACCCTTGCGTTAAGCTACTGCTACTTCTGCCTTCACAGTTCGGGACTTGCACCCTATAGATTGCACCCATGCTGGGCGCACAAAGAAAAGGCAGTGCTCAATGGATGAGTCACTGCCTTTTTTTGTACTTAAACATGAATCATGATCTTTATAATTCACCTAGAGTATTTAACAATCGATACAGCATCGCGGCAGCTTCTGCACGAGTTGTGTTCGTTTTCGGATCAAAGACATTCCCTGCACGACCACTGATAATCCCTAAGGCATTTGCTTGATAAATGGCATCAAACGCAAAAGTTCCAATCTTTCCTTCATCAACAAATTGTGTCGATGGATCAAGATCTTCAAGTAAAGTACTATTTTGGTACTCTACTGCACGAACAATCATGACCGCCATTTCCTCACGTGAAATTTTAGCATCTGGATTATAGCTTCCATCTTCAAATCCTGCCACAATACCCGCTCTGTGTGCTGCTTCAATTCCTGCATATGCCCACTTCTTACCTTCTGTCACATCTGTAAAAGTACCTTGATATTGTTCAGTAGGTAAATTTAATGCTCTTGATAAAAGAACAGCAAATTCAGCTCGAGTTAATTTGTCTTCAGGAGCGAAAGAATCTTCTGTCTTTCCGCTAATAATACTTCTTGATGCAAGAACTTCAATCTCGTCCTTAGCCCAAGCATTTTGAATATCAGTAAATGTCTTACTATTTTCAATCACTGCATATTTTGAGAAGTGTCTAGTTTTAAATACAAGTCTATCCCCTTCTACTTTACCACCAACATATTCCCAATCGTTGGTATCTTCATTTAAATAGTAAGCAGCTGCTTTCCGCTTATCACCAAATGGTTCACCCTCTACCGAGAAGCTAAGTTGAAGTGGTTCGCTAAAAGAAGACACCTTTGTTTCCTTGGAACCACTAACTAATGAAATAGTAAAATCAAGCACTTTTGATTTTAATTTTTGCCCATCGGTTAATGGAACATTAGATTCATCCACCGGAGTTAAGGACACTTTTACTTTATCCTTGGTAGCTTTAGAAAGTTCATCCACTACTCCTGCAGGAAGCTTTAAAGATGCTCCTTCAGAATTTAGTACCAATGGTTTTTTACTTTCTGCTACTTTTTTAAATGTATCAGTACCAATTTCAGCCGTAACTTTTCCACTATCATCAGCATTTGGAAGTTCAACTTCTATTTCCTCTTGAGACTCCCCTATTGCATCCTCAACATCACTATCCACATCACCATTGTTATCTGGTTGAGACGGTGCAGGCGGTGTTACACTTCCACCAGATGGAGGTGCTGCTTTGTTAATGACAATTTCTTCAGTCTCAACAACGTGTCCTGCAAGGTCAGTAACCTTTAATGTAAATGTATTTTCCCCAGTTACTAAAGGTAACTCAATATCTTCAACAGTCGCTTCGAATGCTCTCATTTCAAATGGCTCAGCAAACTCATGCGCATACACTTCACTATCATTGAGGTACAAACGAACCTCATCATAGTTATCTGCAACTTTTACATCAATTGTCGGATTTGAGCCATTTGCCGAAACAAAATTAGGAATATTTCTGGTTAACAGCTCAATAGTAGGGGTGGTTGAATCCACAATTACTTTTTGCGCAACAGACAATTCATTCCCAGCTGAATCAGTTGCTTTTACAATAATATTGTATACTCCATCTGCTTCATATTGAACTGTCTTGCTAAAGTACGTGTCATTCCCCATCGGATAAAGGTTTTCAACAGCCTCTCCATTAACTAGTAACTCGGCAATATCGGATTTATCGTTAATATAACCAGAAACCTCAAACATTTTTGAGTTTAACGTCTCTAAATACTCTGGTGAAGTTACATGAATCTCAGGAACTTCTTGGTCAACAGATTCTTTTAATGTTTCAAAGTAGTAGTTTCCTGCAAAGTCAAACACAACTATTTCAACAGACTCGTTAGCTTTAACAGTCTTATCAAAGTGATAATCTGTTACTGAAGGGGATAATGGAGCAGGAAGAACACTACTTCCATCTACCCAAACGTCCCAGTAAAATAATCCACTACCGCCATCATTATCTGTAGCTTCTAAGGAAATTGATTGAGTTTCCTCACTAAATGAAGCTGTAACAGTTGGCTTAGCCGTATCTACTTTTACTGGAAGCTCTAATGACTGCCATTCAGCACCTTCAAAATCAATCTTTGCTTTAAGTTGAATGTAGTATTGACCATCCTCTGCAACTTCTTTATTAATCTTTCCATCCCAAACCCTAGCTGGAACTAAGGAGTAAGGTGTACTTAATATTGTACTGTAATTTTTCCGGACATTTGATTCAGTTCTAAGAGTGCGGAGGTGATTGCCCTCAGCATCTAATACATTGATCTGTAGTTCCTTAGCATTTCTTAAGAATGATAAGATTGGCAAAGCATTATCCTGAATGCCATCTCCATTTGGTGAAATAGCAATATTATTAGGATCTAGATTTTCATCTAAATCATATCCCAAGAAATAGAAGCTACCTTCACTTTCATATAACATTTCTGTGTAACCATAGTATGTCATTGGATCCCATGTTGGTAAGTCAAAGATTGGCGCATCATCCCAGTTACCTTTGAAGCCAGACATTGGAACAACTAGTGAAGGATGAGTATCGGTTGGATCAACAAATCTAATAAATCCATCAACCCAGTAACCGTTAGTAAAAATAGCATCTAAATCTGCTAGTACTCCTGAAAAATCAATGGTTACATCAATGCTAACAGTGCTTCCTGCTGGAATACCTATAGTAGGACTTTCTTCTCCGTTAACAGTAATAGCAGCACCTGGAATATCCAAAGAACTAACTAAATTTGGTGCAACAACTAAAACACCGGCATTAACTGGACTATCAGTTTGCAAGTTAGTAGCAACATCATATGAAACATCCTCATCGGAATAGTTAGTTGCAGTCAAAGTAAATGAAACACTATCCTCTGTGATTTCTCTAAGAGCTACTTTAGCCTCATTTGTCTCTTGCTCAGTAACTACTACAGGAGTAGATAAGGCTGCATGTAATTGCATTAAACCAGCACCTTGACGACGAGGTGAAACATATATACTACCATCACCATTTGCATCAACGATTGGTAGTGCAGTATTCATAAGTAAATTCTTTGCCATTAATACACGGTCAAAACCACTAACTCCAAACTCTTCATCAACACGCTGTAAGGCAAGTGCAGATCCACCAGAAACATGTGGTGCAGCCATTGATGTTCCACTCATTAAACCATATTGATCGTTATTTAAAGTCGAATAGATTTGCCCACCTGGCGCAGTGATCTCAGGTTTAAAATCTAGGTTTGGCGTTAATCCCCAAGACGAGAACGTACTCATTGTGCCCGCAGATGGGTTTTGGATAGTTGTGCTTTCTCCAGCAAAATTGATTAGCACTACTTTCCCTTCTCCTAAAGCCGCTGCTAACTTATCCCCATCATCCTTTAACATAAATAACTGTGGGATTGTAATCGCTGGATCAGTAGCCATGTTTACTATTCCACCGTCATTGTTATAGATAATAACTCCAACTGCACCGGCTGCTTGTGCATTTAGTGCTTTGTCTACGAATGGGAGTTCACCACGTTGGATTAGTGCATATTTTCCAGCAGTATCTTCTGGAAACTGATGCGGATGACCTAATCCAGCATGAACTATCTCAAAAGTCTTTTGCACATATTCATTCGGGTGAACAGCACTTGCCGAAAGGAATGGAGCACTGCCTTCTTCAATTACAGAAGGTTCTTCTTCTCCAGTACCTGGTTCTTCTTCACCTGCACCTGATTCTTCACCGGTAACAAGTTCATCTAAATCAGAGCTTGAACCTCCCTCTAAATCAGTGTCTGCTACCTCTTCTTGAGTATCCTCACTAACCTCAGTACTCGTTTCATCTAGAATTTCAATATCCTCAGCTTCCATAATCGCGTAATTCAAAGAATCCACCGGCATATAGGAGTTCTCAAGAGAGGCGACCTGAAGCGAATCATAAGAAACTCCAGGAGAACCACTTACACCGTAATCAGGGTTACTAACATACGGATAGAAATAGCCATCACCGAATAATGCTGAGTTACCAGCTGAAATTGATACTAAAATTCCATTATCAACTGCTCGTTTAACAGCTTGTTGTTCAGGGTCATTTTCATCTACAAATCCAGCTGTTGCCCCTAAGCTTAAGTTAAGAACATCAGCTTCTAATTTGATTGCATCATCAATGGCTTTAATAATAATATCCGAGAACGTTGATGGCATTTCAGGGTTATTACCGAATACCTTTAAAGCTAAAAGTTGGGCTTCTGGTGCAACACCTTTAATTCCACCATTCTCTTCGTCACCATTAGCGCCAACAGTTCCTGCAACGTGCATTCCATGCATGGATGCTCCAGAACCTAAATCAAGAATAGTGTTATTATCATCCATGTAATTATAGCCATATGGGACTTTAGCCGTATAGAACTTACCTTTCAATTCTTCTGACTCAATTAGACTATTAATCTCTGTTTCATTGTATTTAGCTTCACTTGGATTAGTAAGAACCATATCTCTGTGGGAAGGATCGATACCTGTGTCAATGATACCTACAACCATCCCTTCACCCTTATATCCATAGTCAGTCCAAGCACGTTGAGCATCCACTAGCTCTTTACTAAATGTCATATCAGGTGTGATCTCAGGACGTTGATATTCATTAACAATATGTACACCTTTTACATTTGGAATTTTTGTGATTTTTTCCAAATCAGAATATGCCACTTCCGCACTAAAACCATTAACAACAGTAGTAAACTGATTTAAATACTCAATATCTTTAACTACAGTATTGATATCTGATTGTACTTCTAGTTGCTTTGTTAATGCCTCAGTTTCTAATTGTTCTTTCGTTGTGTCATTTAAGTCTTTAAATGACATTCCTTTCTTTTGTGCATACATGATTGTTGGCTCTTCACTTAACTCTACAATTACACGTACTTTTTCATTCGGATCTACATCTGGAGTTAATTCTTCTTTTGACAGATTAGGTTTCTCCTGCATCAAAGAAGGGGTCATTCCGTAGACTGCACTACCGAATGAGAGAAGAAATACTAATAATAAAACCAAACTTCTCTTTACCAATTTCCTACCTCCCTAGTAAAATTCAGTAGATTCATAGTCAAATCTACCTAATTTTAAGGGTAGCATTGTTTTCAGAATTGAGTAAATAGTTTTAATTCCCCTTTTATTCCCAATATTCAACAATATTCGATTAAAAAATAATAAAAATTACAATAAAATTCATTTTATTACAAAAATTCCTCCTAAGTTTCGCTAAGTTAAGTCTGAATCACTATAAAATGTCTCTCGTAAAAACAAAAAAGCCACGTAGATATCAACCCACGTGACTTTCATTCACTTATCGATTTCGCATCATCTTCAACAACGGACGATAATTCTTACCAACCAACCCAGTTACTTCAGCGACCAACTCAATGGCAATCAAGATCACAAATCCGACAATGACTGCTCCCCACATGGTGGACATTGAGAAGATAAATGCAGCTAAACCAAACATTGCGGCCATTGCATAAATGAGAAGTACGGTCTGCCTATGTGAAAATCCTAACCTTAGCAAGCAATGGTGCAAATGTGATTTATCTGGTGCTGATAACGGCTTTTTATTTACGATACGTCTAACAATAGCGAATAGCGTATCAGAAATTGGAACACCGAGAATAATAACCGGGATTATTAACGAGATCGCCGTTACGTTCTTGAATCCGAGTAAGGACAAAACGGCAATCATGTAACCTAAGAACAACGCACCCGTGTCACCCATAAAGATTTTGGCTGGGTGGAAATTGTAGAATAAAAACCCTAACGTACTAACTATTACAATGAGCCCCATAGTCATGGCGAACATATCACCTTTTAAGAAGGCCATAGCTGAAATGGTAATTAACGCAATAGATGATACTCCAGCTGCTAATCCATCCAGTCCATCGATTAAGTTAATTGCGTTGGTAATGGCTACGATCCAAAAAATTGTTAATGGAATACTCATAAAACCAAATTGTAACTCACCAAATCCAAATGGAAGGTTAATGAATTCAACCTGTACCCCACCAAGTACAACGACAACAGCTGCTGCAACTTGACCGAGAAGCTTCCACTTTGCTGATAGCTCCGTTAAATCATCTAGAAATCCTGTAATGATGATGATCACACTACCTAGCAAGATTGGTGCTGCATATACATCATCTGGTCTTGTAATGAGTACACCAATAATAAAGCTTAAAAATATGGCTAAACCTCCGAGACGAGGCATTATTTTCTGATGAACTTTTCGTTGGTTCGGTTTATCTGTTGCTCCAATTTTAATTGCAAATCGCTTCACAAGCGGTGTTAAAACTATAGAAGCAACAAAGCAAATCGCTAAGGTGACATAAACATCAACCATGATATACCTCCCTGGTACATAGCATTCCCAAATGTATTTGTAATCATTTCGAAAACTTCTGTTCGAATGAATAAATTTTCTTCGTTATTTACATACTTCGTTCAAGTAACTGCTTTTTTGTCCGCTGATACTGGGGTTAATTTTTTCAATTACACATACTGTTGAACATTTCCAATATTTTCTCTCAAAATAATCCCGACGCTAATTATAGCATGCTAGAATCGAAAATATGAATCTATAAATTAAATTTAATATTTTTAAATATTCAGTATGTAGGACACATACGACAAATTCCTTTATATATCTCCCCCATTTTACAAATACTTAAACTAATCAATACTGAATGGTACTTCCTATAATAAGACGTATCTAGAGAAAAAAAGTTGCAATTATTTCTAGTTTGTTTTGCCTTATAGTCAGGAACTCTTTAATTTGGTATGATTAATTGTTAGAGGAAACCCTATAAAAATAAGGAGCGGACAATCAATGATGCCCTTTTTTAAGAATAACAGGAATCAACCAGAAAGAAAATTAAAAAAATATTACAAGCTTGTTACTCAGATAAATGAGTTAGAACCAGCCATCTCTAAACTTTCTGACCAACAGTTGCGTGAAAAGACTGTCGAATTTCGAGATGCTCTTCAGAATGGAAAGACTATTTTCGACATTCAAGCAGAAGCTTTTGCAGTTGTGCGGGAAGCCGCAAAACGTGTATTAAACATGCGTCATTTTGATGTACAACTAATTGGCGGCCTTGTCCTTACAGAAGGAAACATTTCTGAAATGGCAACAGGCGAGGGAAAAACATTAGTAGCTTCTTTACCGAGTTACTTACGTGCCCTTGAAGGAAAAGGCGTCCACGTTATAACAGTAAACGAATACCTTGCTCGTCGTGACCGATCTATCATCGGACAGATCCATGAATTCCTAGGCTTAACGGTAGGACTCAACTTACCTATGATGGAGCCTGATCGAAAACAGCAAGCATATCAAGCAGATATTACATATGGAGTGGGTACTGAGTTTGGTTTCGATTATCTAAGAGACCATATGATAAAAAGTAAAAAAGAACGTGTTCAACGTCCGTATCATTTTGCCATTATTGATGAAGTGGATAGTGTCTTAATTGATGAAGCAAAAACGCCATTGATTATCGCTGGGAAAATGAAATCCAGTCCTGAGCTTCATAATATTGGCGCTAAAGTAGCGAAGCGATTTGAGCGAGATGTTGACTATGAATTCGATGATGAAACAAAAGCTACCAGTTTAACGGACACTGGCATTGAAAAAGTAGAAAAAGCCTTTGGTGTGGATAATCTCTACGAATTAGAGCATCAAACTCTTTACCACTATATGATTCAAGCTGTGCGTGCTCATGTCATGTTTGAGCGTGACGTTGACTATATCGTAAAAGATGGAAAAATTATGTTGGTCGATATGTTTACAGGGAGAATCATGGAAGGCCGTACGTTAAGTGACGGATTACACCAGGCTATCGAAGCTAAAGAAGGCGTTGAAATTACAGAAGAAAATAAAACGCAAGCTTCTATTACCATTCAGAATTACTTCAGAATGTATCCTACTCTTTCTGGAATGACAGGAACGGCCAAGACCCAGGAGAAAGAGTTTAAAGAAGTCTATGGGATGGAAGTCATCCAGATCCCTACAAACAAGCCGGTCATTAGACAAGACCTTAATGACATGGTCTTTGCAACCATTGAGGACAAGTATAAAGGGATGATTGAGGAAGTAAAAGCCAGACACTCAACTGGACAACCCATTCTAATAGGCACGACTTCTATTCTCCAATCAGAAAAGGTGGCGGAACATTTAAAGAAAGCAGGGCTTAAATTCGAACTGTTAAACGCAAAAAGTGTGGAGCAAGAAGTTGAGTTAATCTCTCAAGCTGGGCAAAAAGGACAGATTACAATCGCTACCAATATGGCCGGTCGTGGAACAGATATTATGCTCGGAGAAGGTGTTGCGGAACTGGGTGGACTCCATGTACTGGGAACTGAAAAACACGAATCGCGTCGTATCGATAATCAACTACGTGGACGTTCTGGTAGACAAGGTGACCCAGGATCCTCTCAATTTTTCATCTCGATTGAAGACGATATGTTTAGACGTTTTGCAAAAGATGATGTTGAGAAGTTCCGTAAGAAAATGAAGACAGATGAAATTGGATACATTACAAACCATAGTGTAGATGAGCTTGTGGAAAGAACCCAACGTATTGTTGAAGGCGCTCACTTCTCTATGCGCGAGTACAACTTAAAACTGGATGACGTCATTAACGAACAAAGTAGGATCGTGTACAAGCTTCGCAATCGAATTTTAGAAGAGGAAAACCTCTTCCCACTCGGAGTCGATTTAATGGAAGCAGCCTTGAAACATACAGTTCAAGAAGCCTGCCCTTCCGATAGCGAAACGGAAGAATGGGATTTCGAACGCATTAAACAAGTTACGAAACAGTTGCTACAACAAGATCTAATCCTTGACGTAGAGAATATCGAGGACACAGACGAGATCTTGGAGCAAATTCAACCACTACTGGATCAATTTAAAGATGAGATACTCGATACTGAATTTGATGCCAAAGCACAATATGCTCTTCGATTTACGATGTTGAACCTGCTAGATCATCACTGGGTTCGCCATTTAGAAAACATGGCCCGCCTAAAAGAAGGTATTGGTCTTCGTCATTATCAGCAAGAGGATCCGATTAGAATCTACGCCCGAGAAGGCCTTGAGCTCTTCTCCGGAATGTATGCTACAATTGAAAGGGAAATCTCGCTGAATATGGCGAATCTAATTCGTTCACTGAAGCAAGAATCGGAGGTAGGAAAATGATCCCTTTCTTTAATAGAAAAAAGGATGAAAAGATCAAGAAAAAAGGAAAAGATTCTTCTTTTTCCTCAGACGATCTTCAATTAGGAAATGAAAACCCTGGAGATAGTGATAAAGAAATACATCCTGAGTTATCCTTCCATCCAACTTGGAAGTTAACACCCGAACAGCAGTATGTATTTCGTTTTTTAAATAATGATTTAGCTCCACTAAAGCCGAACCAAATTTCATTGTCTGGCGTTGAATTAAACCAAGGACAAGACGAGCTCGAAGTAACAGCTTTCGTTCGTAATAGCTTGCCAAAAGAAATTCAAATTCATGAAATCGAACTCATGCTACTAGATGAAAATGATCAAGTCCTAGCTAGACATTTTTTTAACTTTGATGAAATTGGAAAAATACCCGCTCACTCAAGTAGACCATGGGTATTTAAATTCCCTAAATCTAGTGTTACAGCAAACGAACTTCCAGAAGAAAACTGGCGCCTAGCTTTCAACCTGAATACAATGAGAAAGCATCAGTTGGACCTTGATCCTGCCTGGAAGGAAAAAATGAGTGATGAACAGGTTGAACAATTACGTGCCATAGTTCATAAACTCCCTGCACTTGGAAAGACAGAATTCAATCTAACAGGTATTGAAATGAAGAAACTAAGTGAAGGACAGCTTGCCATCACGGTACTCTTGAGAAATGGAAATAGTCGGGATGTAACGATCTCAAAATTGCCATTACAAGTTGCCGGTGGAGATGGACAAGTAGTGGCAAGAGGACAGTTTGAATTACCAGATATGGTCGTAAAGGCAAACACATCTAAGCCATGGACATTTATCTTCCCACCAAACCTAGTTCAGCTAGAAGAGCTTCCTTCCAAATGGATGGTTTCTGTAGTGAACGCATAACGAAAAAAATAGGCAGAAAGACGGAACACAACTCCCTACTTTCTGCCTATTTTTATGCGTTTTCAGGTAATTTTTTCAATGAAAAGTAATATATGACTTTCCGTGAAAGTCTTACATATTTATCTTGTATTATCCTTTTCTGGCTGGTACAATGAATATGTAAAACCTGTTTTGTTTTTAATAATAAACGTACGAGCGATGAGTCTGGGTTGTTTGGCCAAAAAGAAATCTGCATCACGAAAATGCAGATTTCTTTTTGTTTTGTTTAGTGTACTATTATCCCGTAAAATACCAAAAAGGTCTATTCTCTCTTTTAGTAGGATAGACCTTTTTCTATAGCTTGCATATATATTTGTTCGTATTTTTCAGCAGCTGAAATATGGGAATACTGTGCTTCGATTTTAGTTCTTGCAGCTTTCGCTAATTTTTCTCCTTTTTCAGGGTGATCGAGAAGTTCAATCATAGAAGCCGACAACGCTTCAATATTTCGCTCTTCCACTAGGATTCCGTCTACTCCATGGTCAACGATTTCCCTTAATCCCCCAACAGCACTAGCAATTAACGGAATTCCAGATCCCATTGCTTCTAGCGCTGAAATAGATGTCGCCTCTTCTACTCCAGATGAATGAATACTCGGGACTAATACAACATCAGATAGTGCGTAGAATTCCTTGATTTGCTTGTGGGGAATAGCTCCCAATATACGCACACTTTTGTCTAGTTTATTTTTGCTTACTAAACTCTTCATTTCATCCAGTGCTTCTCCGGAACCCGCATAAATCAATTTTACATCTGGGTATTTCTCGAGAACCTTTGGTAGAGCGAGAATGGGATAGATCACACCATTTTTTTTGGTCAATCTCCTTGGTACGAAGAAAACCTTTTCCCCTGCTTTTATTCCATGCTTTGCCCTAAGTGTCTCTTTTTGTGACGTTTCTGGTTTGAAATCGTCTATATTAATGAAATTCCGAATCGTAAATCCATCTACATCCGCTTGTTTTTTAACATAATTTTTGATTCGTAAATCAACTGTGATTACCATTCTTGTTTTTGTAAAAGCCTCAATCTCTTGTTCTTGCAAATACTTTACTTCTTGGCTATTTTCAATCACTGACCCTGCACTCACTGCTTCAAATGCGGTATAACCGTGCACAGTCGAAACAGTTGGTAATCCAGCGTCAATCGCTGCAAAAGTTGCATAAACGTCCTGAGCATTAACAATATCATACCCACGGTGTTTTTTTGTTTCTATCATGGCTTGAAGCATTTTCTTGCGTGTTTTCAGACCCCAAATAAAGCCTGTACCCTTTGAAATTTTGTTCAATACAAAACTTGTCCCACGGACTTTGATCGTCTGTAACACTTTAGGTACATCGCTAAAAGACAGGACATCCACTTCATGCCCACGAGCCTCAAGTCCAGCCTTCAACGTTGTCATATGTGTTGACAGTCCTCCTGGATGGGGGTAATCATATACGGTTGCTAACAAAATTTTCATAGAAACCCGTCTCCTCGTCGTGAGAAAGTCTAAATTACTTCGTAAAATGCTTCTTTAGTAAATCTATATTATCTAATGCTTCGTCTCTCATAATCATAGCATTTTTCTTTGTGATTGCACTTAATTCTTTCCTGTTTGAAAGAATATAACGTGCGTTTTTCTTTAACTTGTCTACATCAATTCCTTCTAATGTAAACGAATACTCCCACATCTCAGTTCGCTTCAACAAATTCTCCACTTTTCGATCGTAGCTAATTCCTATGTGCGGAATCCCTTCTAGCGCTGAAAAAATTAAAGAATGCAGTCTCAAACCAATTGTCATTTCACATTTTGAAAAGAAATTTAAATACTGATTAGGTGTGAAATTACCACCTAGCAAATAACAGGCATCCCTATGTTTCATTCTATTAAGAACTTCATTAGATGCTTCTACATCATGATGTCCTTCCATCGGAACAAAAACTGGAGTGATATGGTCTGTTTCGATCAATTCATCTAGTGCTTCTGCAAGTTTATAATAGTGTTCAGTATACCCAAACCTTGACCTTACTGAAACAGCAACTAATCTTTCATCACCTTTCAGTGGCAAACTGTTTATGCAGGTATGATCTTCCTTCTTGTGATAACCAAAAACTATATCTGCCGTTACAACCGATTTTGGTCGATTAACCTTTAATTTATGTAGTAACTCTTTAGAGTACTGGTCCCGGACTGTAATAAAATCAGCACGATTTGCTAGTAACCTCATCAAAATTTTACCCCATGTCGAGGTAACAGGACCTACACCTTGGGAGAAAAACATTACTTTCGTTCCACAAAGCTTCGCTAATAATACCACTAACAAATAATACGGTAGTGGTCCAAACAAAAATCTAGTAGGGTAAGCATCTTGAAGTAGACCACCACCGCCACTGATCAAAAGGTCAGCTTTTCTTAGTGCTTGAATCTTTTCCTTGTTCTCACGACGCCAGCCACGATAGATACTATTCACGTTATGTTCAGCCGAAGTTTCACTCGGTGAATAGGAAAGTACAGTAATATCCGGATTATCTAGGTCCAATCTAAGATTATCAATAATAGCTTCTAGTATGGCTTCATCCCCAGTATTTCCTAATCCATAGAAGCCTGAAAGTACAATTTTCAAAATACTCCTCCTCAACAGACATGAACCCTTTTTGGTAAATGTGTTTAGGGTCTATGTTGTTTAGGGTAATTTCTAAACCTATTTAGTAACTGATTAAAAAACCAGACTAAACCTATTCTATCACTTGTTCTTAACACATTCAATTTCCTTCGTGTAACTATCGACAGGAAATCCTAGATTTTGCAAAGTATTTTTATAAATGGTGACAATTTTTTCTATGAGAAGAAAAAACAGAGAAACAGCTCATTGGTTTCACGGAATAAAAAATGCAGCCTATCTAATTTGATAGACTGCATTTTCTCCCTCTTAATTTCTTAAAAAGCTAGCAATTACAGAAGCACTATCAATACGTTTTGTTGCTGCTTTTGGAGCAAAAGTATCTTCGTCAAATCCAACAACAAACCCTAACTCATAAGCCGCATCAATAGCCGCTTGGAAATCAGCATTTACATTGTCTAGGTCTTTAAACGGAGCTTCTGCTTCAGCCACGTATTCTTCTTCTGTTACATATTCGTAAGCACGCATTAACATAACAGCCATTTGGTCACGTGTAATGCTCTTAGATGGTGCAAATGTGTCATCAGTCTCACCGAATACGATTCCTGCTTCATACGCTGCAGAAATATCCCACTGCATATCAGAGTTTAGACCACTGATATCTGTAAATGGAGCTTTTTCTTCTGCATATAAACCAAGCCCACGAGAAAGCATTGCTGCAAATTCAGCACGAGTTACTTCTCTATATGAATCAAAAGTAGTTTCGTTAACTCCGCTAACGATTCCTTCATTATATAGGAAAGTTACAAACTCAGTTGCTCTTTCAGGAACGTCTTTGAATCCTGGTGTAATGTATACTTCGGAGATACGTCCTTCTGACTCGTATTCAAATGCTCCATTCTCAGAAAGGTGCTTAATATAGTCAACTGTAGCATCGGCATCTACTTTACCTACTTCAGGCTCACCATCCGTAAATTCTAAGATTCCATACTTGTCACGATAGTACATAAAGTTATTTGTTACAACTGTGTAAGTCTTATCTAAGTCAAAAGCAGATCCGTCTAAGTTAAATAGCTCTACAACTTCTTGGTTACGATAGTTCCAAGTGTATTTAAATCCAGCGATTGAGAAGTCTGGACCATAGCTGCTAAATTGTGTATTTAAAACTTCAATCAACTCATGACCAGTTAATTCAAATTTAACATTGATATTAGAGAATGGTTGAACAGCAAATGCTTCTCCATATGTGATTTCTCCAGCATCAATACTAGTACGGATACCTCCACCATTCATAAGCGCAACATCAGCATCCATTGACCATTTCATACCATCTGCAATTAAGTTACCAAGAGGATTATCTCCAGATTCACCACGAGATGCGTATCCACCTTTTAATTCAACAGAAGTTTCACCTACAACTTCAGCTTTTACATCTTCAACTTCAGCATTGTACTTATCGATGATAGCTTGTACTTCTGGGTCTGCTTCAACATTTTGGTCTACATATACAACTTCTCCTGCTTTACTTACGATATCTCCTGTTGCAGGATCAATTTCTACATCTACCTTTGAAAAAGCTTTTCCGTATTCCCAAGCTTGTACAATTAACTTGTTATTAACTACACGGTCTACAACTTGGTGGTTATGTGCTGCAAAAATCACGTCTACTTCATCGTCAATATTCTCAGCGATATACGCTGCGTCGCTAGAACCTTCAGCAGGTCCATCTTGAGATACAGGATTATGAGCAAGAACAACGATTGACTTAATTCCTTCAGCTTTAAGTTCTTCAACATATTTGTTAATAGCTTCTACTTCGTCCGTAATTTCTAAATTTTCATTTCCAGTTTTAATGACCATACTTGGAGTTTCAGTAGTAACTACACCAATAAACCCAATTTTTTGGCCAGCAATTTCTTGGATATAATATGGTTCTAAAATAAGTTCACCAGTTGAGGAATCAAAAGCATTGGCTGCTACAACCGGAAAATTCATTCCATCATAATCAGCGCTTCCTTTTCCTTCTGGGTGAGTTCCACCCTCTACCATACGTTTTAATTCAGCAATTCCTTCGTCAAACTCATGATTTCCAACTGTTCCTACATCAAATCCCATTTCTTCCATAATTTCAATGATAGGCTCATCTTGATAGTAAGCTGAGTTAAATGGACTTCCCCCGATCATATCACCAGAATGCACAATCAGTGTATTAGGGTTTTGTGCCTCTAACTCTTCCATATATGTAGCCATGAAACTTAGTGTACCAACTGATTCATTGGTTCCATCACCGTCTATATCATACTCTACGGTTTCATCCATGTAACCATGAAGGTCGTTGACACCTAGTAATTGTACTTTGACTAAATCTGCAGCACTTGCAGTGTTATAACCAACTGGTGCAGCAAAAGCTCCAACGGTCATAACAGACGCTACAGCTAAGCTAACGACTTGCTTACCAAATCTTTTAATCATAGCTTTGTTTTCCCCCTAAAATAATGCTGAATTTTCACAACGGTTATATTATAGCAAACTTTTATTAAATAATTATATAAAATTTGTAAATTTTTGTAGGAAAATACGACTATTTATTGATTCAATCGCTATAAATGTTCGTTTTTTGACAAAAAAAGAACCTATCACTTAAAGAATGATAGGTTCTTAGTACTAGACTTATTTAATTGGAGATAATTGAATTACAGGTACGTTTACATCATCACCTGAAACGGTAATTTCTTGAGTTGATACAGCATATCCGTTTTGGTAAACAGCTAATGTGTAGTTACCATCAACAAGAGCTAGAGCAGCAGTTCCAGCAGTTGTTGTTAAAATATCTTTAATTGAACCGTCTTCGTTGAATACTACTACAGTCGCATCTTCAACGTTTGTGTTTGTTTCGTCCACTACTAGGAAGTTCACAGCGCTTTGTGCAGCAACTTCGTCTACAACGATTTCAAGCTCAGCAGCTTCACCTTTAGCGATTGCTACTAGTCCTTCAACATCAACGAAGTCTTCAGAAGCTACATCGATGCTTAATGAGTAAGCTCCAGCAGAAAGGTTGTTGAATGTAACAGTATCAGTTACAGCGTCAGCTTCTTCCCAAGTACCAACAGATGCATTTTCTTCAGCGATGAACGCGTCTGCAAGGTCAAATCCGTTGATTTTAACATCTACAGGATTTCCTTCACTATCAACAACTGTAATTTCAAGAGAAGCATTTCCGCCGGTAGTTAACTCATAGTTAACAGCTGTTAGGTTGTCTCCAGCTTTTACAGCTTGAGTAGTTGTGAAAGTTTCAATACCCGTACCACGTACTACAACATCATAAGTTCCAGCTTCTAGGTCAGAAATGCTGTATGAACCGTTTGCTGCAGTAGTAGCTTTTCCAGCTTCGTTACCTTCTTCATCATAATAAGTTACAGTAGCACCTTCTACAGCTGCTAGAGTTCCATCTACACGTACGAAACCAGCAACGTCACCAGTTGTTTCAACAGCAACAAGTGAAATAGCTTCTACTGTAGTAGTTGCGTTCTTAGTCACAGTCAGCTCATCAGAAGCGTTCGTTAAAAGACCATCTCCTGAAGCTTGTACTTTGTAATCTCCAGCAGTAACACCTGCAAACTTATAAGAACCATCTGTAGATTCTAGAGTTTCAACAATGTTACCTTCAGCGTCGATTAAATCAACTTTTACAGTTTCAGAAGTACCTGTAACTGTACCATCGATCACACCAGCAGGAACCGCTCTTCCTTCGAATGTTTCGTCGCCATCAACAATAATAGAAAATTCTTTTGTTTCTACATAGTCACCAGTTAATTTAAGAGTGTACTCACCTGGAGCGATACGTGAGAAGTCAAATCCTAATGTTGATGCAGTTGCTGTAGCCGTTTGAGTACCGATTACAGTTTTTCCGCTTAGGATTTCCATTGTGTAAGTTCCATCAGCAACAAATTGATCGTATGTTGATTCTGTACCAATCGATGCAGCAATTGCATTACCCGCTTCAAGTTGTACGTTATGAGTAGCGTTAATACCTTCTACAACTGCAAATTCTGTGTAAGAAACAGCTGAGTCTGCATGGTCAACCACTACATTGTAAGTTCCGTCAACTAGCTTAGCATCTTCAACGCTGTATACACCATCAGCATCTGTAGTTGCAGTAGCTAGCTCATTACCTTCTTCATCAGAAATCTTAACAGAAGCACCTACGACTACCTCACCAGTAGCATTTGTAACTGTTCCACTAATGTTCATTGCTGCAATTTCTTCAAGTTCAATTCCAGCTAAAACATTAGAAACTTCTTGGCTATCAAGAGTGATCATTTGAACGTGATCTTTGTAATCATCTTTGCTTACAGTTAGACGGTATTCAGCACCTAGTTCTAATTTGTTGCTAGCTGTTGTTTGGTTAACTGTGTATTCACCCGCAACAACATTGGCAGTTGCAACAGTAATCCACTCTTCAGTTTCAGTATCAAAAGCTTCTAGAGTTACAGTTGCATCAACAAGGTCTGCACCTGTTGCAGCATCTACAACAACACCAGATACTTCGATAGCAGCTGTGTTAATTTCTTGTGAACTAATATCAGAAGTGAAAGAAGTTACTTGATCAGCAACAACTTTTACATCAGAAGTAGTTGTTTTAAATCCTACAGCTTCTACTGTTACCTTTTGATCTCCAGGTACTACATCAAGAAGAGTGTAGAAACCTTGCTCATTTGTTTGAACAGATTTTTTACCGATTGTTACAGTTGCACCAACAACTGGTGTTGTACCATCCATAATGAAACCAGAGATTCCAGAAGCTAGTACTTCTAATGTATCTGCTCTGTGTAAGAAGATTGCGAAGTCACCGCGCTTGATAGCTTGGTCAGTACCGAACTTGTCTTCAGTAACACCTTCAGTGATTCCATTAGCAAATAGTCCTTTGACAGCTTCTGTATAACGAGAGTTAACATCATTGAAATCTAACTCAACGTTTCCTTCTAAACTGTAAGCGTTAGCTAAGATTAAAGCCATTTCACCACGAGTAATTGGGGCATCAGGAGCAAATGTAGTTTCAGTTTTACCGTTAATGTAACCAGCAGCTTTAAGCGCGTTTACGTATGGCTTAACACGGTCATTTACATCTGTGAAACCAGCATCTTTCGCGTTGTCAATATCAAGTCCAAGAGATTTTGCTAAGAAAATAGCAGCGTCTCCACGCTTAATGTTTTGAGAAACACCAAATGTAGTTTCTGTTAATCCAGCTGTAATATTGTTAGCTACTAGGTAGTCTACAGCTTCTTTATATCTATCAGATACATCCGTAAAACTTGCAGCTGAAGCAGCAGGAACTACAGCAGTCGCCACTAAAGTTGCAGTTGCAGTTGCTGCGATAAATTTACGAGAAGTTTTTGGTTGATAAGACATGTGTAAAAATTCCCCCTGTATAAGTGTGTAATATTTCAGTTGTTGTTGAAACAAACTGGGAAATAACTTCCAAATGATTGATGAAGAAGATTTGAGTTTACGAATATGTAAAACTCGGAATCTCCCTTTCCAAAAGTAAGTCTATCAAACCCTCAACTGGCCATTCAATGGTTGTTGATTCCAGTTTATTTCCAATACATGGTTAAAAAAATAAGGAAGGCCTATATTACAGGGGTTTTACAGGACTGTAACATTGCGTGATTGGTGAGAAATGGGTGTGTAACCAGTATTTTATTAAAGGCTTAGTTGGTGTTTAACCCTGGTTTTAAATAGGTGTGTGTTCGCTATCGGAAATTTCGCGCTTTCTATCGGAACTTTCAAGCCGGCTATCGGAAAACCTTAGCGCTCTATCGGAAATTACAGGCATCCTATCGGAAATTTCACGCGCTCTATCGGAAATTCCAAGCCTCCTATCAGAAATTTCACGCACTCTATCGGAAATTCCAAGCCTCCTATCAGAAATTTCACGCGCTCTATCGGAAATTCGCAACCATCTACCAGGAAAATCCTCACAAACAAAAAAAGGCCCGCCATCACCGGCAAGCCCCACTTTTACAAACCATCTACTAATCCTCTTACAAAACTCAAATGCTCTTCTAAGTTTTCCTTCGTCACATACACACCAAAGTCCTCTGGAACATCCGTCTCGTCCCCACTTACTCGACGAGCGATCAGCGTTCCTACCTCTGGATAAAAATGATGTCCATCAAAGTAGTTCGATAAGTCATCAGTTACTGAGTTAGGATACATGAAGTTATACACGCCACCAAAAACATCTACAAGTTCTGTTAGCCATCTTTCATAATCGTCCAACTGACCTTCCTCTACCATTGCTTTAAACAACGGGGTAGAAATCGGTGTGGTATAGATGATGAAATCACTATCAGGATTAGCATCCCTTACAACCTTCATAACATTTGAATACTCTTCATAGTATTCATAGTTTTTCCCGTAAAACACATCACGGAACCGCTGGATTTTCTCCTCGGTGGCCTGCGCCGTTTTTTCCTCATCAATAACCTCTGCACGGGCTACATTGAACCGATTATACACTCTTGGCTCCTTTATCATGTTACGATAGGACGCTCTAAAGTTTTTCTTAGCGTATTCAAAAACATCATAAGACAATAAATTTTTATATCGATATAAAGGTTCCGTTACTCTTTCCACATATCCGTCCAGATTACGTGGGGCTGAGCTTTCTTTTTTACTGGATTTAAAAAAGTCCAACCCTAATATAATCCTTTCAAATTCATCTTCACGTTGATTTTTGGCAAAATCAATCATACTTCGATATTCTTGAATGGAGACATTAGCAACTGAAAAGTTATATGCGTGCATTCCTTTTAACTCATGGGGATCGACATATGTACTACGACTACTTCCTACTAGAAGTGTGTCATAGTCAAAATCTCTAAAATATATTTCACTAGTCTTCTGTTCCCTCTCATCTATCACCGTTTGGACATCATTGTACGGATGAGCATGCTCATAGGTCCACATCGGGTCTATAAAGAAGATAAAGGAAGCAAATGAAAGGGTCGAGCATATGACAATACCCATGACGGTCATTGTAAATGCTTTATAACTCATGTATAAACCACCTTAGAAATTAAAGTAAAGAAACTCCGATACCTCTTGTAATTGTGTGAAACAGTAGAGTAGCAAGGCCGAGGCAAAAAGAGCGTTCCATAGATTCGGTTTCATATTTTTCGTGAGTTCGATTGAATTTTTCCCTAAAAAGACTAGAGCCATTCCAATTAAAAGTGATCCAAATATAAAGGTTAGGCTTTCGTCTAGTGGAAAAGCATAGTATTGAAAATCAAAAGTAGGAATGTAGTTCCTAAATTCTTCAGGGAGTTTGAAACCATTCAAACCAACCATGGCTTTCAAAACTCGGATTGCTTCACCAAAGGATGGTGCTCTAAAAAACACCCAAGTTGCATTTACAAATTGGAACGTAATAAACCACGCTAACCATTTATATAATCGAAACCCTGTCTTTTTCCATAAGCGAGCTATGATCATAGCGATACCATGAAGACTTCCCCATAAAATAAAGGTCCAGCCAGCTCCATGCCAGATACCACTGATAAAGAAAATGATAAAAATGTTCACATACGTACGGGTTGTACCTTTACGGTTTCCCCCTAACGGAATGTATATATATCTAGTTAGGAACCCCGATAACGTAATATGCCAACGTCTCCAAAAATCTTGAATGTCTAATGCTTTGTAAGGAGAATTAAAGTTTACCGGCAATGTGATATTAAATAATAAGGCTGCTCCAATTGCCATATCGGAATACCCACTAAAATCAAAATATAATTGAAATGTGTAGGCCAGTGAAGTAGCCCAAGAGTCGACGAAAGTTAAGGTTTCCGTCATCCCAAATCCTTTATTCGCCCACACGGCAAACGTATCTGCGATGGCTACTTTTTTAAAAAGCCCAATGGCAAATATAAATAAGCCTAAAGAAATATTCTTGTAGTTAATCCGTTGATTTTCAGGTTTATTGTATTGTGGAATGACTTCCTTATGATGCACAATCGGTCCTGCAATCAACTGCGGAAAGAACGTCACAAATATCCCGTAGTGAAGCAAACTATACTCTTTGGTTTCTCTTCGATAGGAGTCAACCAAGTAAGCAATCTGTTGGAACGTATAGAAACTAATCGCTAATGGTAGTAATAACTCTAATAATGGGAAGTTCGTTTTAAAGAACGCATTGACATTATAGATAAAAAAATCAAAGTACTTAAAAAAGCCTAGGAGTCCTACATTAAAAAGGATTCCTATTGTCAGGATTGATTTCCTTAATAGAGTAACCCGCTCACTAGTTAATGTACGACCAATCACATAGTTCACTAACATCGACACTAGGATAAGGGGTAAGTACTTTGGATTCCACCAACTATAAAAAAATAAAGAGGCCAAGAGTAGCCACCATTTCGAAATCGTCACATTTAGTTTCAGTAGTAAAAAGTACAATACAAATGCGGTTGGAAGGAATAGAAAAATAAATTCAAATGAATTAAAAATCATGAGGTATCTCCTCCAAATTAATACACAACAAAACTATCATATAATATCTGACAAAACCTGTCATTATTCGAGGAGTAATTACATTAAGTTGTAACTAAATTGTAGTAGGTAGTATTTTCAATTGAGGCATTTTTATGAAGCGTACAGTCAATAGAGGAAGATCATGTAATACTACCCCAATGGTGTTTTCCATTACCACCCCAATTTGTCCCATAAACCCAACAAGGTGTCCCATTCCCGACACAACTTGTCCCATAAACCTTGCAATGTGTCCCATTCCTGCCTGAACTTGTCCCATAAACCCAGCAATCTGTCCCATTCCCGACACAACTTGTCCCATAAACCAACAACGACATTAAATTACAACTCCCACAAAACAGAAGAACCAATATAAACAATCGAGTAGGAGGGGGTGACTAACCCCC
>NZ_BAAADJ010000049.1 GCF_039522365.1 Bacillus carboniphilus
ATTTCATTTTACAGTGATAGGCTATTTTTATTTGCTGGTATATTTGGGTAAATAACTGTTTCATCAAATCAAGCGAAAACTGTACACTTTATTCTAGCAGTCACATCGGGGCATCATTTTCATCTGTCTCATCCCAGAATAAACCTTTTGGACCAAAGAAAAGGACTTTTTGACCTTCTGTGCCCACCACCCAATCGAAATAAGCAAAAACTGCTTCTGGATGTTTAGCATTTTGTGTGATTACGTTTACATTCCAACCTAATGTAACAAATCCATCTAACCATACTTTATTTTTATCAACACCCTCCTTATGGAGCGGCCAAATCATATCATAACCAGCATCAGGGTCATCTGCCTGCAAGCTATTATTACCTACTCTTCCTAAATCAGCTGATGTAGCCGTTAATACAACGGCAACCTTACCTGTGTTAATTTTTTCTTTCACTTGATCTAACGTTTGTGTCATAGCATCTTGTGTTATAAGTTTTTCCCTGAATAATTTATTAGCATATAGCATTGTTTCTTCAAAAACTGGATCCACAAATATGGATTTTAACTCATCGCCAACTGGATATGAACGTTGTCCAATAAACGTTCTTGGATGATCGTCTGCCATCCCAGAATAAAGCATTTCAATTCCTTGTCCTCCGTTTCCAACTTCAAACGGTACAACATCTGGATAGTTTTCTTTTACTAATTTTAAATAGTTATATAAATCATCATATGTTTCTAGTTTAGGAGAACCTAACTCCTTATAGATTTTTTTATTGACTAGCCATCCTGCATTTCCTCTTGGCTCTTGAGAATACCAGTTAGGAATCTGATAGATGTGTCCATCCTCACTTCTAAGCATATTTAATGTTTGTTCCCCAACCCATTTTTTAATATTAGGGTATTTTTCAATATACTCATCTAATGGTACAAGTTGCCCTGCTTCAGCCAAACGTTGAACATCAGCTCCACGATTAAGGTGAATCACGTCTGGAAGTTCTTTTGAAGCTATCATTGTATTTAACTTTTGTGCGGCTGCTCCACCAGATTGAATAGGTTCAATCGTAACAAGTTTGTTTTCTTTAATCCACTTGGTTGCCTCGTTTTCAGCCCAAGGATCGGAAACCATCCAGTCGTAGTGACCGTAAAATGAGAATTCAAGCGGATCTTCCCCAAATACCACTTCTTCTTGAGTTTCATCTTCATCACTTTTGCAAGCAAATAGAATAGAAACTACGCTCAAGATCATAAAAACCATGTAAATCTTTTTCATCATATAACCCCTTTTTTTATTTTTTTATATAAAGTCAAATGACTTATAACCAATTTGCTACTCTTTTAGAGACCCTATCAGTACCCCTTTTACAAAGTGTCTCTGAACAAATGGATATACTAGGATAATAGGTATCGTTGCTACCATCATTGTTGCCATCGTTAGTGACTTGGTTGTAATACTTTGTAAGTTACTCATCCTTTCGAGAGCAACTGCATTTCCTTCTGATGCTTGCATCATTTGTTCAGACATTATATTAGAGTTCATGATTTGTTGAAGTAAAGTTTGAATCGGTAGCAAATCTGCATCAGAAATATAAATGCTTGCTGTAAACCAATCATTCCAATGATAAACAGCTGTAAATAATGACAAAGTAGCAATAACTGGTCCTGAAATAGGAAGGACAATCTTGAAAAACACTCCGAAATCGGAACAGCCATCTAACTTTGCAGACTCCTCTAAACTTTCAGGGAGCTCTTTAAAGAAAGTTCGGAAAATAATCATGTTCCACACGTTGATAATGGTTGGGATAATTAAGACCCAAAATGAATCCATTAGTCCCAAGCCTCTTACTAATAAAAACGTAGGAATGAGACCACCACTGAAATACATGGTAATAACAAAGAACAACATGTAATATTTTTTTCCTATTAGCCACCTTTTCGACATCCCGTATCCCAATAATGCAGTAAAGAATATCGAAATAAATGTACCTACTAACGTTCTAGAAATCGAAACAAAGAATGCCTGAAGCAAGCGGTCGTCTTGAAAAACAATCGTATAGTTGTCTAAAGTAAATTCTCGTGGCCAAAATGTAACTCCACCTAAAGCGGTGTCAGCCCCAGCATTAAATGATATAACCAAGGAATTCCAAAATGGATATAACGTTACGAACCCTAGAATTGCTAGAAAGATATAAATAAAAAAGTGTAACACCTTATCTTCAAATGCGAGTTTCATAGTAGCCACCTCCTTGAATAGATTTCTTAATTACCATAAGCTTGACCCCATTCTTCTAGCAAAAGCGTTTGCTAATACAAGTAAACCTACACTTATAATCGCCTTAAATAATCCAACTGCGGTTGCATAAGAAAATCTAGAATTCAAGATACCAACCCTATAAACATAAGTATCAATTACCTCTGAAACATCCCTTAATATTGGGTTAGACCCGAGTAATAGTAAATCCTCAAATCCTGCACTTAAAATGTTACCTATTGCTAAAATGAGAAAAATTAAAATCACCGGCATAATACTTGGAAGCGTTATCATTGTTATCTGTTTAAATCTACTTGCTCCATCAATAGAAGCAGCTTCATACATATTTTGGTCAACACCTGCAATTGCTGCTAAATAAACAATGGAAGCAAATCCTATTTCTTTCCAGACACCTGTAGTAACAATAATGGTCCAAAAATACTCAGGTATTGAGAGAAAATTTATTGGTTCTTCTATAAGTTTTAATTCCTCAAGTAGAATGTTCAAACTTCCGTTATCGGTTGATAATATAGAACCTACAAACCCCGCCACAATAACCCATGAAAGGAAATGTGGTAGGTAACTGACCGTTTGAACTGATCTTTTAAATATTTGATTTCGTACCTCATTTAACATTAGAGCTAAAATAATGGGTGCAGGAAATCCGACTAATAGCTTAAATAAACTAATTAATATCGTGTTTCTCATCACCTCTGAAAATTCGGGTGACTCAAAAAACATGATAAAATGCTTGAAACCCACCCACTCACTACCAAGTATACCTTTGAAAATATTGTAGTCCTGAAAAGCCATTACAATCCCATACATCGGTATGTAGCTAAAAACGAAAACAAATATGATCCCCGGTATTACCATCATCTGTAATTGCCATTGGGAGAGAAATTGTTTTCTCTTTGAATTTTTATCTTTGTTTTTTATGGGTTGCGTTTCAGGGGTAACCTTTTCCAACTCCATGGAATCCCTCCCGCTTCTATATTTCTCTTGGTTTAACTACAGCAGTATTCAATTGTCTTACAATTTTCATGGTAAAAAACATCCAAACATAACTTATAAAGCTTCCAAAAAACAATAGAATAACTGGCAAATCTTTTATAAGAGATACACAAAAGATTAAAGCTACTCCCATTGATAGTGTTATTAGTGGATTGGATATCCCTATAAAACAACTGTATTTAATATATTGGAAGACTGAGAGACGATGTTGGGCAAGTAGAGGAAATACATACATACTGATAATCCCGACAAGTAAACCAACTGTAAGTAACCCAGCATACAAAGCTAATGAAAGGATACTGTAGTCCATTAACATTACGTATTGAAAATCTATGTACAACATGTAAATGATTCCAATCAAAATTACGCCAAGTAAATTTGAGTTCTTGAATTCTTCAAAGTAGGTTTTTTTAAATGTGTTAAAGATTGGAGGATCTTCGTTGTCGATAATTTTCCTCATAACAGCATGCATTGCTGTAGTTGCTGGAAAAAAACCTAATACAATCCCCCCTAGCAAAGTAAATAAAAACCAGAGACAGTTGATATAAAAAAACTGGGTTATTTTTTGTGAAATTCTATAAAGGCCTCCTGCTAACCCATCCAACTCCACATTGAATCCACCTTTCTGTTAATTCTTTCCTTGACACCGCTTTCAATTAACTAAATAAAATGAATCGACTGAAAATTCTTTCGACAAATTTCATTATACTAGAAGATGGAAATTATTGAAACCAAAATTTAATTTTTTATTATATAGTTTGAATAAAAATTTCAGTTTATGTCACTAAAACCCTGTTATATAGGCAATTAAGAGATACTTTCTTCATTTTACAGCCCTGGTTTTACGAAAAAAATAATTTAAAAAACCTATCATATAAGTAAAATTAATATTCAAAAAAAAAGAGCTCTCCAATTAAATGAAGAGTCTCTTTTTATTATATCTCTATTATTCCTTCACCCCACCAAGCGTCAATCCTTTTACAAAGTGACGTTGGAAGAGAATAAATACAATAATCATTGGAATGGCTGCGATGGCTGCACCACTCATGAGAAGTTTAAAGCTTACTAGGTTAGCATCCTGAAGGGCTTTTAGACCTACAGGTAATGTGTATAGATCGGAATCATTTAAGACGATAATTGGCCATAGGAATGAGTTCCAAACATTCATAAATGTAAAGATTCCTAAAGCTGCCATACCTGGCTTGGATAGTGGAAGAACTATTTTCCAGAATGTTTTCCATTCGCCTGCACCATCAATTTTGGCTGCGTCCAATAATTCATCAGGTATGGAATACATAAACTGACGCATTAGGAACACACCAAATACCATAGATAAATCAGGTAAAATTAGTGCCCAGTGTGTATCCATTAACTGGAGGTCTCCTACCATGATAAATAGAGGAACGAGCGTAACTTGACCTGGGATCATCATGGTAGAAATGATAATCCAGAAAATTAGATTTCGGCCTGGGAAACGTTTCTTCGCTAGTACATATCCAGCCATAGAGTCAAATAGTAGAATACCTACCGTAACCACTACAGCAATATAAATACTGTTAAAGAACCACTTTCCTAGACTATTCTTCTTAAAGAGCGTTTCAAATCCTTCAAATGTGTTGTCCACGATGTGGGACATGATTCCACGGTGATATTCCGCTTTCTCAGTATCCCCAGCCTTTTCTGCATCCCTCGCTTTACCCCAGTGTTCGAAGTATTCCGGAATCCCCATTGGATACATTTTAGGTGGGTTTGCATCAACATAAGAGGTTTGACGTGGTAACTCTTCATCTTGATACGAACTTAATTGTAACGATGTACTGAAAACCCAATATAACGGTAAGAGGGAAACAATAGCGAATATCGTTAATAGCGTGTATGTGATTGTTTTATTTAGTCGTTTTAAACCTTTTGATGATTTCACTGGTTCCCCTCCTATTCATCATGTCGCAGTACGCGGAATTGAATTAATGAAAAGATTAAAATGATAATAAATAAGACGACGGACTGTGCTGCTGCAAAGCCATATTCGAAGTCTCTAAATCCAGTTTTATAGATTAAGTGGACTAAGGTTTCTGTAGCATAACCCGGTCCTCCACCAGTCATCATGATAATTTGAGTGAATACTTGGAATGAACCTATTGTACTTAATAGCACTAGATATAAGGTTGATGGTTTTAATAGTGGTAATGTAATACGAATCCACTTTTGAAAAGCATTGGCACCATCAATTGTAGCTGCTTCATATAAAGACTCTGAGATGGATCCCATTGATGCTAAGTAGAAGATTATCCCTACACCAAATGGAATTAAACATTGCATGATGATAATCGCCCAAAGGGCAGTATCTGATTGACCTAGCCAATTTATTTTCTCTCCACCAAACCAGCCGATTACGTAGTTGAATAATCCAAACTCATAATTGTACATCCAGCGCCAAACCATTGCGATAATAACACCAGATGCAACAGTTGGTAAGTAAAAGGCCGCACGGAAAAAGCTCTGGGATAAACGACCGAGGGAATGAATTAAGGTGGCAATAATAAGTGCACTTATAACGTTAAATGGTACGGTTACAAGAGTATAAACAAAGGTATTCTTTAAAGCTTGTCCAAATGCTTCACTCTTGAAAACTCTCGCATAGTTCTCTAATCCGATAAACTCAGGTCCGAAAATTTTATAATCCTGGAATGAAATAACAAATGCCCATAGGACGGGAATTGCAACAAAGAGAGTAAATAACACCAACTTCGGAAGTAAAAAGAGATAAGCTGGGTAATTTTTCTTCATCTCAATTAAGGTCTTTTTAAACCTTGATTGAGGTTCTTTTTTTGCTTTCGTTTCATTCATTGGAAGATCTTTTTGTACGGGTATCACAGTTGGGCCCCCAATCTTTCATGAAAATTGGTAGACTTTAGACCAGCTAAAGCCCACCAATTTCACTGTAAAGTATCTACTATTCTAGTAATTCGTTAACTCGTTTTTCTGCATCCTTCATAGCTTGCTCTGCAGTCTTTTCACCATTGAATACTAATTGCAATTCACTTTGGATTGCTTCGTCAATTTTCTTCCATTCTGGATGTCTTGGTAACATCACAACTTGTGAAGACATTTCTTGAGCACGTGCCATTTCTGGGTTGTCAGCATATGGATCTTTTTCAGCCGCACTAATACGTGCAGGGAAGATACCATATTCTTGAGCCATTCTGAATTGCTCGTCAGTTGTTGAAATAGACTTAATGAATTCTGCAACTACTTCTGCTTTACCTTTGTCTTCTTGATGGAACATTGTCCAACCACCAACACCACCGATTGTTACAGGCTCACCTGTAGAACCAGTTGGGTAGTTTGCTACCATAAAGTTCGTTGGGTATGAAGTTTGTGCAGCAGTGATTGCCCATGTTGCCCATGGTTCCATAGCTACTGTACGTTGCTCTTCATTCGCCCAAGCTTGGAATGTTCCACCTACGTCAGCTCCACCCATTGATACAGGAGCAGCTTCATTTTTCAATTTAATATCTGCCAATGCTTGAATTGCTTCAACTGCTTCAGGGTTGTCAAAAGTAAATTCAGAAAGATCATCACTTAAAGGTTGACCACCATTCATGTAGAAGAATGGCCATGCTTCATAGTAACCAGGTAAAACGTACGTAGAGAATCCATAAACATCAGTTGTTCCATCGCCATCGCGATCAAACGTTAATTTTTCAGCAGCGTCTACGAACTCGTCCCAAGTCCACTCACCATTTTCAGGTGGTGTTACACCAGCTTCCTCAAATAAATCAAGGTTTAAAAGCATAGCGTGAACTGTCATAGAGTTTGGAATTCCATAAAGCGTGTCATTAAATGTATATGCATCTAAAGCATTTGGATAAAAATCCTTAAGGTCTTCTTCAGTTAAATATTCTCCAATAGGCTCTAGTACACCTTGCTCGATGTGCTCGATACTTACAGCACTACCACTGATGTCAACTGGAGCAACATCTGGCCATGCTTTACCAGCGATAGAAACACCTAATTTATCTGGCATTTCAGCCCAAGGAACTTGAACTAATTCAATTTTTACACCTTCGTGCGCTTCTTCAAATTCAGCAATTTTTTCTTCTAACCAGAAGAATTTATTTTCTTCTTCATCATCTGGTTGAGCCCAACGTGGACCATCCCAGATTGTGATTGTTCCTGTCCAGTCTTCACCTGAATCAGTATTTTCTTTGCCATCTCCGCTACATGCTGCTAGGAAACCAATACTTAATACTAGCACTAGCAGAAAGCTCATAGATTTAAGCTTTAATTTCATCATTCTTCCCCCTAGAATATAATAGTTAAAAAACGTTTACATTACTAATATAGCAAATTTTTTCTATTTACTCCCCCCCCTCAAGGATTTTTCACCAAGCAATTTTACCCATAACAACAGATTTTTTAGCCCCTGTTGCAGAAGGTAGATTGTTTGGTTTCTTATTGAAACATTGGTAGCCAAGTAAAGCGAACACGATTGCTTCTTTTGCATCAGAAGGCATACCGTATTCTTCGGTTCCTTTCAAAGCAACATGGTCTGGAAGGTAATATTGAATACGTGACATAAGTGTAGAATTATATCTTCCTCCACCACTTATTAGGACTTCTTGTATATCGGATTGAGCAACAAACTTCTCAATTTCCTGAGCAATCGTCTTTGCCGTTAAATCAGTGACCGATGCAATTTTATCGTTGTCAGTCATTAGAAAAGTATCAGCCTCTGCCCACAATTTCTTTGCATATTCTTTTCCGAATAATTCGCGGCCTGTACTCTTAGGCGGCTCTAGTGAAAAATAGGGGTGCTCTAATAGCTTAGATAGCCACTCTTCATGGACACTCCCTTTTGAAGCCAGAATTCCATCTCGGTCATAAGACTGTTTTCCATTAGTTGCCCAGGTAGTAAACGCATCGATAATCATATTGCCCGGGCCAGTATCATAGGCTAATACATCCTCTTCAGTACAGCCCTTTGGAAGGATTGTAAGATTGGATATTCCTCCGATATTGACTAGAACTCTACCAAACTTATTCTCGTTAAAGAGTAAGTAGTCTGCATAGGGAACCAAGGGAGCTCCTTGACCTCCGACTGCAACATCTCTAGTTCTAAAATCTCCAACCGTAGTAATGCCTGTTCTCTCTGCGATCACGCTAATATCCCCAATTTGAAGAGTGGAAGCAACATGGTGACCAGCTAGTTGAACAGTATCAGGCTGATGATAGATAGTTTGACCGTGAGAGCTTATTAGTAAAATATCTTCACTGTTCATTCCCGCATCATTGATTACCGCTAACGCAGCATCTGCAAATAGTTCTCCGAGGAGCATATTCATATTCGAAATATCTTCTAACCTAGAGGATTCAGGATCGCAGAGCTGTAAAATCTTCTCTTTCATTTCTTGCGTATATGGAATGGAAGTAAATTGAATGGGTTCTACTTGAAAAGAGTCCCCTTCGCTAATTTTTACTAATCCGGCGTCTATTCCATCTAAGGAGGTACCGGACATTAGTCCAACCACATATTTGCCATTCTCTCGCATAACCAACACCTCCTGAATTTTATAAGTTAGGGAGGGTAACCGGTAGCTTCCCTTTTACTACTTTTTTACCAAAAATGGCCTCAGCTGCTGTTTTTAAGGCTGGGTAAGTAAATTCATAGGTCGTTACATATGCAGGTATTTCTGGCAGATACGAAAGATCATATGGACTTCTTGTTGCCACAACAACTACTTGTGCTCCACTTTCTTTTAGTTCCTTAACAAGAGTCACCTGGCTGCTATCCTGAGTAACAGTCAATGTTCCAATAATGATCGATTGATACTCTTTTGCTCTCTCTACTACCTGGTTAATTTCTTGACTTGTTGGAGGATTAGATATCTCCAAGGTATCAACTGAAGGTTGAACTTCTTGGAATGCATCTCCTAGTGCAAGATTTAAGTACTTTTTATCTTCTACCTGCATTTTTACGTTGTTTTCCGGGTAAACAACCAATACACGGTGGTCACGATCCTGTGGTAATGGTAGGATGTCCCCTTCATTTTTCACAACAGTAACTCCTTGGCGGTATATTTCAGCTGCTTCTAGTTGATGTTGAAGACATCCAACTTCTGGAGAAACAGTTAGTTCCCCTTCTAAAGAAACATCTTCCCACTTCAGATATTTTTCCTTTAGTTTCATGACCCGTTGGTAGGCAGCCTCAATCGTTGCCTCATCAATTTCACCTGATTCCACAGCAGTCTCGATTTCTTTGAGTGTCTCAAAGTGACGAGTATGAAGATGAGAGACCATAATTAAATCTACTCCTGCCTTAACGGCTTCCACTCCACCTCTTGCTGTTCCAATGGTTTCAGAAATGGCGTTCATTTCCATACAGTCTGTTGTAACAACACCATCGAACCCTAATTTTTCCCGTAAGAGCCCTGTAATGACTTTCTTTGAAAGGGTAGCTGGTACATTTTCCTGTGTCTCTATAGCAGGGAAGTAGACGTGAGCTGACATAACGGTATCCGCTCCATTTTCAATACAATCGACAAACGGCTTCAGCTCAATTTCTTCTAATCTTTCCATAGAATGAGAGATGACTGGCAGGTCTAAATGTGAGTCAACACTTGTATCTCCGTGTCCTGGAAAATGCTTTAAAGTTGTGATTACTCCTGCATCCTGCATACCTTTCATGGCTTCTTGACCGAACTTAGATACTTTTTCGGCCGATTCACCAAAGGATCGAACACCAATGACAGGGTTTTCAGGATTATTATTAACATCTAGGACAGGTGCAAGATTCCAGTTCACTCCTAAATGCTTTAATTCTCTACCAGTTGCAATTCCAATCGCATATGCATTTTGAGGATGATCTGTTGCTCCCAATAGCATTGCACCAGGGAAAATAGTCGTACCTTCTCCTAATCTTCTAACGACTCCATTTTCTTGGTCGATACAGATTAGTAATGGATGCGTATGCCCGGCATTTTTTGCCTCACGCTGTAATTCTGTTGTTAACGCTAGCACTTCTTCTGGTGTCCCAATATTTCTTCCAAATAGAATGATTCCACCCACATGGTTTTCCCGTATGAGCTTCTTAATTTCAGGAGAAGCTTTTGTTCCTTTGAATCCGAATACCATTAACTGTCCAATTTTCTTTTGCATATCAGATAATTGCATCTCATTACTCCTAACTTGTATGGTTTACAAATTCGCTCGTATTAAATTGTGAAGTCTAGGACGCAATCGTAAGATGTGATCCTTTCGACCAAAGTGCACCCTGTTTGTCAGTAAAATTACATGTAACTTTACTTTAGGATCAAACCAGATGCTTGTACCTGTAAATCCAGTATGACCGTAGGATGTATCTGAAAAATAGTCTCCACATGATGAAAGGCAAGGACTATTAAGAATCCAGCCTAACCCCCGATACTCACTATCAAAGGCGGTGAAATTCTTTCTTGATAGCTCTAAAGCAGATGAAGATAGTATCTGTTTTCCATTAAATACACCATCATTTTCAATCATGGAAGTGAAATTAGCTAAGTCTGTAACTGTAGAAAATAGTCCGGCATGCCCACTAATACCACCCATGCTTTCTGTATTTTCATCATGTACAATTCCTTGTTTGTAACCGTTTAGATGTTCGCAGTATTCGGTAGCAGCAAACCGCTCACGTGGGTATGTTGGGTTAAACCCTGTTTCTAGCATTTTTAGAGGCTCATAAATTTCCTTTTTAAGAAACTCAGGAAAAGCCTGTTCCGTTACAGCTTCAATCAATTTATAAAGTGTGATAAGTCCCAAATCGCTATATATCACTTTACTTCCAATTGGATAAATGAGTTCTTGTTCATAAATTCTATCCATGATTTGTTCGGTTGTTAATGATTCAAGGTAAAAGTTATGGAAAGCTGGTAAACCACCTGTGTGTGTCAAAAGATGTCTGATTCGAATCTCTTCTTTTCCGGCTTTACCAAACTCAGGTAAGAAATAAGAAACACGGTCATCCAGTCGCACCAAACCATGATCAAGTAATTTCAATACAGCAGGTAGTGTTGCAACTACCTTTGTTAATGAAGCTAGATCAAATATGGTATCCAACCCCATCGGAGACTTCTCCGGGGATACCACCTTATTCCCAACCGCCTCTTGAAGCAAGACTTCACCTTGGAATGACACATGTAGAACGGCTCCAGGAATGTGATTATTCTGAACTTCTCTTTGTAAAAATGAGAGAACCTCTTTTTTCATACCAAACCCTCTTTCATATTCTGACATGTTCTTTTTCTTATAAACTCTTAGAATATGGTGTGTATGTTTTCCAAGGTTTATAGCCTAATTTTCCATAGAAATCTACTAATCCGGTCCAATCAATCACTATTTTGTTGATGCCTCTTTGTCTTAAAAACGCAATTCCTGCTTCGACAATAGCAAGGCCGTATCCTTTTTTTCGTTCATTCGGATCAACCCCTAGAGGACCAACACCACCTAGTTCTTCATCAAAAAGTGGTGCCCAGTAAACATTTTGAGCAATGAACGGAGACTGATTATCGTTTATCCGACAAAACCCAATGATTTTCTCCTGTTTTTTTATGACAGCAAACTCTCTACCTGTCCCACCCTTTTTAAAATAATGGATGGCTTCGTATGCCCATCTTCCAGGAAAACATCGATTCAAGAATTCTACTAAATCCTCTTTTTCTTCCTCTTTAATCAGTGAAAATGTAACCTCTTCCATTGAAGGAATTGAATCTATCTCTTTGTCATTATAGTCGCATAGTAAATCAACTTCATTTCCACCACTAACCTTGTATCCTTTGTGCTCAAACCATTCCATTACTTCTGCGTATTGAGTAGGAATGCCAGGAAAGTAATGCCAAGGATCTCGACCAAGAAATACTTTCTTCATGCTATTAGCCTTTAGAAAAGACTCTGCATGTTCTAATAGCTTTGAACCAATCCCTTGACCACGATAAGCTGAATCTACTAGAAGGACTTGAATCCATCCTGCTTCCTTACTCATCGGAACGTCTAATGATTCCTGCCATCTCTTGACCAAAATAAATCCAACAACGGATCCATCCTCATTTTCAGCTATGAGAGACCCTTTATTACAGACATTTTCGTCCTTAAAGCTATTTTGAAGGAGCAGCTCTTTCCTTAATGGAAACTCGTCGCCAATCTCTTTATTCCACAGCTTCAAAATACTATCTATTTTTTCTATATCCCAAGGAGTGAATTTCATTTATTCCATCCTTTCGTAGGTTCTTCTATGACCTAACCGAAAAAGTTTGAGAATACCATGTGGTAGCGGTTACAATCATTCACAAGTTTATAGACATATATAGTTATATTTAAATCAAATCTCTTATACATATAATAATCGATAGAAGTAGGATTTTAAAGACTATTAAGGCAATTTAAAATAAAATTTCAGAACTTTAGACCTAGTGTTTTTATTAGTAGATTCTAAAGTAGAACTCTCAATTCACTTCAACGTAATCTGACAAAAAGTCTACTAGGTGTACTGCTTGCATACGGTCACTTACCCCTGCTCTTTCAATCCCCAGCTTCATCTGTAATAAACAGCCTGGATTTGAGGTGACAATGATCGCAGCATTCGTTTCCTTAACCTTTTCCATCTTTTCATCAAGTATTTTCATAGACATTTTACTTTCTAATAAGTTGTAGATACCAGCAGAACCACAGCAGTATTCGGCTCCATCAAGCTCGACATACTCAACATTTTGGATGGATTTAAGGATGTCTCTTGGTTCATTGACCACTTTCGAAACATTTCTTAAATGACATGAATCCTGATAGGTCACAATTACACTTTGTTTGGACTTCATGTTCACATTTGAAATATCCAGCTTAGTAAGAATACTTGATATGTCGATAACTTTTTCTTGAAAGCGTAAAGCTCTATCATGCCACTCAGAATCTCGCTCTAATACAAATGGGTAGTCATGTAAAAAAGCACCACAGCCTCCAGCATTGTTAACGATATAATCTATATCCATGGCTTCGAAAGCTTCAATATTACGTTTGGCTAAAGACGCTGCTCTATCTTTCTCACCACTATGGGCATGAAGAGCGCCACAACAACCTTGTTGCTCTGGAATCCACACTTCACATCCCGCTTTCTGAAGAAGTGCGATTGTGTATTGATTCGTTTTTGTAAACATGGTATCCATCAAACAACCAGTAAAAAAGGCAACGGTCGATTTTCTCTCTCCGATTGCTGGAAAAAGTGTTCCTCGAGTTTTGTGTTCTTTTTGCTTTGGAATCGCAGGAAGGATTTTTTCCATTTGTCGCATTGGTTCGGGAAACAAATGAAGGAAACCTATTTTTCTACTAAGCTTTTGGATTCCTGATTTTTGATAAAATCTAATCAAGCCAGTAGCCTTACTCATATTTCTCTTGTCTTCAAATAAATAACCAAATGCAATGTTTCGAACAGTTTTTTCCATCATACCTTTGTTCTTCGACTCATGGATGACAGCTCTTGCGTTTTCTAAAATATGACCATATTGAACTCCTGCCGGGCAAGCTGGTTCACACGCACGGCATCCAAGGCAAACATTCAAGGAATTCTCAATATCATCGTCCCATGAAACAAAACCATCTCGAACCGCCTTGATTAAAGCAATCCTACCTCTTGGAGAATGAGCCTCATCCTGACCCGTTTGTATATAAGTTGGACAGGCGGGGAGACAAAACCCACACCTCATACAATCTAAAAGACTTTCTTCATCAATTTCTTCATTAAACCCTTGTTGTATTTTTTGTTGAAGAGCTGTTTGTGTCATTAGTAACCACCACACGTTTCTTTGAACTCTTGGCAAACACCTTTCCGGGGTTCATTATATGAGTTGGATCCAATGCATCCTTAATACTTTTCATTACATGGATTCCTTCTTTACCAAGTTTCCATTCTAGGTAGGGCGCCTTCATTTCCCCAACACCATGTTCACCCGTTATCGTTCCACCTAAGTCAATGGAAGCAGAGAAAATTTCAGCAAAGGCTTCCTCAACTCTTTCCATCTCCTCTTTATTCCTTGCATCTGTTAAACAGGTAGGATGTAAATTCCCATCGCCTGCATGACCAAATGTACAAATTGTTACATTGTGCTTTTCTGCAATACTACGAATTTTTCGTACCATTTCTGCTATTTTGGATCTAGGTACAGTCGCATCCTCCAATATGGTAGTAGGAGTTTTTCTAGCTAGAGCAGATAACGCAACACGTCTTGCAGTCCTAAGATCTTCTGCTTCTTCTTGTGTTGATGCCAGTGTTACTTTCCTAGCATGATTAGCTTTGCAAACCTGTTCCATCCGCTTCATTTCATCTCTAACTACTTCTTCAGGACCATCCTGTTCAAGGAGAAGAACCGCTTCTACATCGGTTGGTAACCCAATCTTTGTATATTCCTCCACAACCTCTATGGTTGCCTGATCCATAAATTCTAGTGTTGCTGGAATTATTTTGGACGCAATTATTTTAGATACCGTTTCAGCAGCATGTTCCAATGAATCATAGAATGCTAGCATTGTTTCTTTATATGTAGGTTTTGGGAGTAGTTTTAGGGTAGCTTCTGTTACAATGCCTAATGTTCCTTCTGAACCTACAAATAAACTAGTTAGATCATACCCAGCTACATCCTTAGCTAATTTCCCACCAGTCTTAACGATATCTCCGTTAGCCATTACCACTTCTAATCCGTACACGTAATCACGAGTTACACCGTATTTTAACCCACGGAGTCCCCCAGAGTTTTCATTGATATTTCCGCCTATGGTTGAAATCTTCATGGAACTTGGATCAGGTGGGTAAAACAAGTCAAATTTTTCTACGTAGTCAATCAAGTCTTTCGTAATCACACCCGGTTGAACTGTAACCGTTAAGTTTTCTTCATCCAATTCTATGATTTTGTTCATATGCTTAAACAAAAGAACAATCCCACCTGATGAAGGAACAGTACCAGCTGCAAGGTTGGTACCAGACCCTCTTGGTACAATTGGTATTTTCTTTGACTGACAAAGACGAATGATTTCAGATACTTCTTTCGTATTTCTTGGAGATACAATAGCATCAGGAAGCGACTGGTATTGAGCTGTAGCATCATACGAATATGCCAGCCTATGAACAGTGGAAGCCTGAACATTTTCCTCACCGACAATTTCTTTTAGTAGACCTATAAATTTTTCCGATAGTATGTTACTCACCTCTTCCGAATCAATGTAAGTGTTTACAATTAGTATATAGTGGTTTGTTATTTGAATCTATGTGTATAAAAACAAAAAAACAGCCAGTTAATGACTGTTTTTTGTATCTTCATACATAAATCGGTAGGCAACATATAACATTACTAAATGATGGATGTTATTAAGATCCAATGAGGTAATTTCTTCTATTTTTCTTAATCGATAATGCAGGGTGTTTATATGTATATGGAGTTCTCTTGCCGCTTCTTTATTTGATAAGTTGTTTTGAAACCAAGCCTGGAGAGTCCTCAACAATACCTCTTCGTTTTGAATAGGTAAGATCGTCCTCTTTATGAATTCTCTTTTAGCTTCTTCAGGTAGAGAATATTGAAGGATGTCAAATTGCAGCTCTTCCTCAAAAACTACCCCATTTCGTTTCGTTGCTACCAAAACAGCACGTTCTGCTTGGTTATAGGACTTAAGTATAGCTTTAGGATCAACTTTCTGACCTACACCAGCGATACAACGGCCCTTTGTATATGGTGATAGGATATTCAGTAAGGTTTCAACATCTTGCTTTTTTATGCTGTTTGTTTCGATAGGAATGAAAACTAATAATTTCTCTTGGCCCCACCTTATGAATAATGCCCCTTCGTATGAACGCCACTGCTTTTGAATTGTTTCAATATCAGAAAAAGTAAGCTGAAAGGGATCGTCGGCAGACTTGATAACAAGAACCTGGTGATAAGAGTACATGTCCACTTGAAAAAAAGAACTTCTCTCGATTAAATCTTCACCCCATTGATCTGCATGAAGCCAATCAAAAACAAACAACTCTAGCTCCCTTGTTAACCTTTCTTGTTCCTCACGATAAGAATTCTCTTGAATAAAGAGCTCAGTTACTCGTTTTAACAATTGTCCATAGGGAGCTACGACTTCCGGTTTTCCAGTAATTCCGATCACTCCAAGTGGCTTTTCATGAATCATTAGTGGAAGAACAATACCAAAACGAACTCCTTTTAACTTTTTAACCTTTTCTTCTGTCATATGAATAGCTTGTTTATCACGAATAGCAAGTACTGCTCCTTCATGGAATTCACCAATTCGAGACGGATTAGTACTAGCCCTTATAATACCTTCAATATCAGTTACAATTACTTCTTCATTCATCAATTTCTTTACTTCTTCTACAATTCTTTGAGCCAAATTTTCATTTAATAGCACTTTCTTCACCTCTTGTATGGCGAATCGTATATTCTATTACGTATTCTACATCTAATATAAAAAAATTTGTTTACATTTCACAAATTATTTTGCATAACAAACGTATGTTCGTATATAATATTTATATAAAGATGAGGTGATTCACTGTGAAGAAACGATTGATACGATGGCAATTAGAAGGAATTCCAGTCGAAATTATTTATGAATCAAAATCTCATACCTATACTCAAAGAAAAATTAAAATTATGGATATCCAAGACGAACGGGTCGTTGCATATTGTTTTTTACGCGATCAAATTCGGACCTTTAACCTGGAACAAATATTATCTGTTTTTCCTGTTGGCTTTAATAGGAATAAAAGTTATAAAAATAAACACCGAACAAAAACTAGCTAACTTTGTCGAATATTGCCTAGGGAATAAGGCATGTAAAAATCCCGTATCCTCCATAGAGAATACGGGATTTTTTTATGCTTCTAATGTAGATGGTGCTTCTTTAACACCTTTATCTCGCTTGATTACAAATTGCACTATTAACATGACTACAAATAGACCTAATCCATAAAGGTCAGAATTACCTTCCGGATACATTAACATTAGACCGGCAGCAACACTTAAGATTCGTTCAACCCAATGTAGCTTTCTATACCAGAATCCAATGAGGCCACCACCAATTGCAATCATTCCCGTAAGGGCTGTGAACAATATCCAGATAATACCCGTCCAGGTCACATCAATCATGAGTAACTGTGGTTGTAAAACAAACATATAAGGGATGATAAAGGCTGCAATGGCAAGCTTCGATGCATTAAAGCCTGTTCTAATAGGCTCTCCACCCGATATACCACTGGCTGCAAATGCAGCTAATGCTACAGGTGGTGTAATATCTGCCACAATACCGAAGTAGAAGACAAACATATGCGCTGCAAGAATAGGAATAGCTACCTCTAACTCACTATTCAAAGCAATTAACGCGGGTAAAGCAATCGTTGATGTAATAATATAGTTTGCTGTTGTTGGAGAACCCATCCCTAAAATAATAGATGCAATCATTGTTAAGAATAAAGTTAACAATAATTGAATTTCAGGCGTACTAGCAATAGCTCCAGCAATATCTACTAAACTATTTCCAAGCTTTAGACCTAAACCTGTTTTCGTTACAACCCCAACAATTATCCCGGCACAAGCAGTCGCTGCAGCAACTCCAAGAGCCGTTCTAGCCCCATCTGTAAGTGCTCTTACAAATTTGACAGGGGTAATTCTTGTATCTTTACGGAATAAACTTACCAAAATAACTACGACAATACCTAATAGAGCAGAACGTTCAATACTCATACCACTAAACAAGAACCAAACAATGGCAAGGATTGGAGTTAAAAGGTAAATCTTTTTAAACACTTCTTTTTTATCAGGCATTTCGTCTTTTGAAAGCCCTAACAGACCAATTCTTTTCGCTTCAAAATGGGTCATAATCCAAATTCCGGAGAAATAAAGCAGTGCTGGAATAACAGCAGCTTTTGCTATCTCCCAATAACCTACACCTGCAAATTCAATCATTAGAAATGCAGCTGCACCCATGATTGGCGGCATAATTTGCCCACCTGTTGAAGCTGCTGCCTCAACAGCACCCGCGAATTCCTTTCGGTATCCTAGCTTTTTCATTAGTGGAATCGTATAGGAACCAGAAGTAACCGTGTTAGCAACCGAGCTACCAGAGATTGTACCTTGTAGGGCACTGGAGAAAATGGCTACCTTTGCTGGACCACCAATACGTCTACCAGCAATTGTAATAGCTAGTTCATTAAAATAGTTTCCAACACCTGTCTGTACTAAAAATGCTCCAAACAAAAGAAATAAGAAGATATACGTAGAGGAAACCTGTAATGGTGTACCTAAAATACCTTCTGTTGTAAAGAACATAGACTTAATTAACTGATTAAGATCTAGTCCACGATGAGCTAACATACCTGGCATGTTTGGCCCAAGTAATGCATAAATGAGAAAAACAACTGCAATAATCGTAATTGGTAGTCCAACAGCTCTTCTAGTTGCTTCTAGTACAAGAAGAATCGCAATTCCACCAACAATTACTTGAGCTTGAGTTATTCCACCAATCTGTTGTACGAGCTGTTCGTAAAAGAATGGCCAATAAGCACTGACAACTATGGATATGAGCGCAAGCAGGTAATCATACCATGCAACTTTCCTCTTGTTTCCATTCTTCCTCGCAGGGAATAAAAGAAAAATTAAAGCTAATGCAAATCCTAAGTGTACAGTCCTTTGGATATAAGCTGTATATTGACCAAAAATACCCGTATATAGTTGAAATAAGGAAAATGATAAAAGAAGTACAAATACGATAATGGCTGCTATTCCAGCTAAATTTCGTGTATTTGCCTCTCTGTCATACTTTTTTAAAAGCTCTTCTTGCTGTTCTGCTGTTAGGTTTTCAGCTGCTTTACTCATGTATCTTCACTCCTTTCAAATACTGCCATAGGTTTAAACGATCAACCTTCATAGTAAAAAAGGCTCCTGGTTCAAAATATTCATTAAACCTGACCATTTTTTCCCCATTCTCTCCCCAGACCAGACGGTGCTCTGAGACAGTTCTTCCATTTCGAATATTGATTGTTGGGAAGACTCTTTCCATATCTTTTATATGATACTTACCATTTTCATAAACAAAGGTTTCTCCTTTGCCAGCATTGGAAGGCATTCCAATACCAAAATGTTCATAGATCATTTCATATTCTTCAAATTCATGCTTTTCAGTTACTCTAAATTTTTCAACTACATCAGTTAAGTGAATGGAATGTTTCCAAATAATTTGAAAGGTTTCCCCTTTTTCTATGGGGAGAAAGGCTTGGATTTGTGATGTATTTTGCTTATAAAATACTAGTGCTGTTCGGAAAGGTATCATAAAACAAACGAATAGAACAACAAGGATCATGAGGGCTGTGATGAGTAGTTTCTTTTGTCTGAAAAGCTTCTTCATTCAAATCCACCTTACATAGAAAATGAAAAGTATGGATATGTCACCATATTATTCATTTTCTTCTTTAAAAAGAAGGAACGACCGGCTATAAGCCTATAAAAATAGGTTTACGGCCGGCCTATTAAACATGTACTCTATTGTACCAAATTCTAATTTTAATTCAATTACTTAGAAATTCCTTCTTCATCAAAGTACTTCTTAGCACCAGGATGAAGATCAATTCCTAATCCGTCAAGTGCAGATTCTTTTGTAATGAATGCACCTTTTGCATGAGAAATCTTATCTACGTTTTCAAAAATAGCTTTTGTAATGTCATATACTACATCTTCAGATAGTTCATCTGAAACAGCAAGCATTGCAAGTACAGCTACAGTTGTAACGTCACTACCTAATCCATAAGTACCTTCAGCAATTACATCTTTAGCATAGTATGGGTACTTGGCAATTAGCTCATCAATTTTGTCTTCCGCAACAGGAACAATTGCAATATCAGTTGTAGCAGACAAACCTTCAACGGCACCAGTAGGTGTACCTGAAGTAATGAATGCTGCATCGATATTACCATCTTGGATTCCACCAGTAGACTCACCAAAGTCTAGGTTTTGTGCATCAATATCGTCCATAGTCATTCCGTGAACCTCTAGAATTTGTTCTGCATTTACGTAGGTACCAGAACCTGGAGCACCAACTGATACTTTTTTACCTTTTAAATCTTCGACAGAAGTGATTCCAGAATCAGCTTTTGTAACGATTTGAACTGTTTCAGGATATAGAGAAGCAATAGCTTGTACGTTATCAATTGCATTCCCCTCAAAAGAGTTAATTCCTTCAATTGCATTTGATGCTACGTCAGTTTGTACAAATGCAAGATCAGCACTACCATCTGCTAGAGCTGCCATATTATCAGCTGATGCATTGGAAGATTGAGCAGTTGTATCAATTCCAGTTTCATCAGAAATAATTTGAGCAAGTTCTCCACCCAGTGGATAGTAAGTCCCACTTGTTCCACCTGTTAACATATTCATGAATTCAGGTTTATCTCCAGACCCGGAATCTTCACCAGATCCACATGCTGCTAGAAATAAAGAAGCAGTTAGTAACATGACGATTGAAAGCAAAAAGCCTTTTTTCATATGTATTTCCCCCTTGTAAAATAATTGTAAACTATGAATATTTTACATAGTTTGTTAGAGTTCTGTCAAACTATTAGTAGTCTAAAAGTCTCGAATATAGTCAAAAAAGCGCATACATTCCATTGTGTTTACTATTTTAGTATATTATTTTGTTTTTGTCTAACCGATTAACTCTTCTTCTTCTAGCTTCTTTTTTTCTTGTTCAGAAATAGCTTCTTCTTCGTCTCTTAGCTTATGGGCTAAACGGGACGAGGCATTTGCAGCGATACTCGCTACGATATCGTCTAAGAAGGTATGAACACTTTCACCATATTTTGTATCTAATTTTTTTATTATTCCAATCTTATTCTTATCTAAATGTCCGAAAGTTGTTACTGCAATGCTTCCATAACCCAAGGATGCTCCTAATGCAATCGTTTCATCGACACCGAATAGACCTTCGTCTGATGCAACGATGGATTGAAGTGGTTCAGAGAGCATGCCCTTTTCAGCTAGTTGATCTAGCTCGATTCCTACAAGGATAGCATGCTGCAACTCACGTTTTTTCAACACCATTTCTACGCTATGAACACATTCTTTCATGGTAAGATTAGGATGATATGGTTCTTGCATTTCAAAAACAATTTCTGCAATATCTTCGATGGTTACGCCACGTTCTGTTAATTTATTCAATGTTGCTTTTGTAACCTCTATACTATGAACTCTGCCATTTGTCATATCTTTCTCCCCCTTTGTTTAAGTAAATCGTTTGAAAATTCAAATGTTGTGGGATATTATATCATCACTTGTACTAGGAAGTCACAGCATAACTATTTATGATACAATGCTATTTGAAAAATGATGGTTCATACCGGAGGAATTTATAATGGCTAACCCACAAGGAACAATAGAAGATTATATTTTTTACAGCAAAGAGTTAGAAGAGGAAATTCCATTACTGATTTATAAACCTCATCATTACTCGACTCTATATAAATATTCCGTTTTGATTGTCCAAGATGGAAAAGATTACTTTCAAATGGGAAGAATTGGTCGTGCAGCCGATCAGTTACAAGAAGAGCTCGAAAATCTAATCATTATTGGAATTCCTTACGCTAATGTCGAAGACCGTAGAGCTAAATATCATCCAGATGGTGATAAGCAAACTGCCTATATTAGATTTCTAGCGCATGAATTAGTTCCCTTCATTGATGAACAATTCCCAACCTATCAAGTGGGTTCAGGAAGAGCGTTAGGTGGAGATTCACTTGGTGCTACGGTTTCTTTAATGGCTGCGTTAAAATATCCTAATATATTTGGAAAGGTGTTATTACACTCACCATATGTTGATGAGAAAGTCATTACATTATTAGAGGATTTTGACCAACCTCATTTACTACAACTGTATCACGTTATTGGGAAACAAGAAGTAAACGTTAAAATGACAAATGGCGAAACAATGGACTTTTTAGAACCAAATAGGGATTTACATGACCTAATTGAAGCAAAGGCTATTCGAAACTTTTATGATGAATTCGATGGGGACCATACATGGAAATATTGGCAGCCTGATCTTGTAAGAGCATTACGAATGATGTTTTCTAAGAACTAGTGAAATAATACTATTTGTGGACTATTTAAATAGGATAAGATTAGGAGTATTCGCTATATCCTACTCTTTTGTTCTCTGCTATAATAAAAGGTACACTCACTTAGATTCGGGAACGATCCCCTTTTTAACAACTGCTCATATTTAGTCTAAAATAATAAAGGAGGTTTTTTTATGATGAAATATGGAATTGTTATCTTCCCATCCAAAAAACTACAAGACTTTGCAAACTCATATCGTAAACGCTATGACCCACACTATGCACTTATTCCACCACATCTAACTTTAAAAAATGCATTCGAAGCAGACGATGAAAAAATTAAAGACATCTCTGAAAAACTTGAAGAACTATCTAATCACTACAACCCTTTCCAATTGAGTGTGTATAGGGTGAGTTCATTCCAACCCGTTAATAACGTTATTTATTTGAAGTGCGAACCAAATGAAACCCTAAATGAGCTACACAAAGAATTGCACCAAGATTTTATCGGTGAACAACCAGAGTACTCTTTTGTACCTCATATTACGATTGGACAGAAGCTTTCAGATGACGAGCACTCCGATGTGTACGGTTCTTTAAGAATGCTGGATGTCAATTTTGAAGAAACCATTGACCGTTTTCATCTCCTGTATCAATTAGACAACGGATCATGGACGGTATATGAAACGTTTAGACTAGGAAGAGGGAATTAAACAGTGGAAGTACGTGTTGTTAATACAGAACAAGAATTAAAAGATGCATTCGAAGTAAGAAAGGTCGTTTTCGTCGACGAACAAAACGTACCGTTTGAAGAAGAAATGGATGAGTACGATGAAACCGCGACACACCTTGTGTTGTATCACGAAGGAGTTCCAAGTGGCGCAGGGCGCTTTCGAGTTGTTGAGGGGATTGGAAAAGTAGAACGGATTTGTGTCCTTTCCTCCCTACGTGGACATGGTGCAGGGAAAGCGATAATGAGAAAGATTGAAGAAGTTGCCAAAGATCAAGGTATCTCTTCACTAAAGCTTAATGCACAAACACATGCCATCCCATTTTATGAATCTTTAGGATACGAAGTTATCTCTGATGAATTTATGGACGCTGGCATCCCACATAAGACTATGAAAAAATACATCTGATTTTAAGAAAAACCGGGCAAAAACCGCCCGGTCCTTTTTTGTCTAGTGGATGTCCGATAACTTGTACTCTTTCCCATGTACCCCTTTATAGTACTCCGGGTACATTTC
>NZ_BAAADJ010000050.1 GCF_039522365.1 Bacillus carboniphilus
TCCTGAGCCAGGATCAAACTCTCCATAAAAGAAAGATTTGAATAGCTCATAAAATAAAAATTGAATTAACGTTGACGTTTTTCTTTGTTCAGTTTTCAAGGAACAAGGTTACTGATTATATCCAGTAATACCTTCGTGCTGTTACTCAAAACAGCGACTTTATAAATATAACACATATCGTTGTGTTAAGTCAACAAGTTTTTTTAAGTTTATTAACTTCTCACTTTGCTTGTCCTTTTCTCAAGGACGAATGCTATGATACCATCCTTTCCTTTATCGTGTCAACCGGATTGAATATTTTGTTTGTAGTAAATTTATTCCACTCTATGTATGAAGGCATTTACAAAAGTGTGTACACTTTCTATACATTACAAAGGTTGTAATCGCAACCCTATCATCATAAAGAAAACTGACCCATAATACTGGTCAGTCCCGATTTCCGCTCTCTGTTTATACCGGTATAACCCAATAGTCTATAGCAGCTAGTGCAAGAACCCCAGGAATACCTAGAAAACCAGAAAGTGCTGAAGTAACTAGGTTAATTGGTACGTGTACTCCAAATTGTCCTCCAATGGTGTTAAGAAAGAACAAGAACAGAGCACCTATAAGAATTTTAACGAACCCGCTTCCTATATACTTTAGAGGTTTTATAGAAACTCCTGTAAACAGTAGTAGTACGATTAGAACAACCACACCTGCAATTATCCAAACCGAGTCCATTCCATCATCTCCCCAGAAAAAGCTTGTACTATAGAGTATTAGGAAGGGAATCGGTTTAGAACTCATTTCTATTGATTTATTTAATTCTTACTTTCCTTTTTTTCGCTTCGTTCAATAGTGAAAAATAGACAGCCTCCGCTGTGTTAGCTTGCTCTATTAGCTCCATACTTGGTTCAAAGCTTTTTTGTACAAAGACTCTTTGTTGTTCCCAGAAGATCTTTGCTTCCTGTAAATCCTTCACTAACTTTTCATCATATTCTTTCTTTAACCAACCTTTACGGCGAAATAACACGAGAGCGCCCCCTTACCCTCAAAAAAACTATAGTTCTCTTCTTCCTTCTAGTGCCCTAGAAAGAGTTACCTCATCTGCATATTCTAGGTCGCCTCCCACTGGTAATCCGTGTGCAATTCGCGTTACCCGAATTCCCGTTGGCTTCAGCAATCTAGAAATATACATAGCTGTTGCTTCTCCTTCAATATTAGGGTTTGTTGCTAGAATAACTTCTTGGATGGTTTCATCCTGTAACCTTTTCATGAGAGTAGCTACGTTAATATCTTCTGGTCCTATTCCATCCATCGGAGAAATAGCACCGTGAAGAACATGGTATAAACCATTAAATTCTTTCATTTTCTCCATAGCAATAACATCTTTGGCATCTTGGACCACACATACGATGCTTCTATCGCGACGAGTATCTTCACATATATAGCAGGGATCTCGATCTGTAATATGTCCACATACCGAACAATGTGTAAGTTTCCTTTTCGCATCAACGAGCGCACGTGCAAAATCTAACACACTGTCTTCTTTCATATTTAATACAAAAAAAGCCAGACGAGCGGCCGTCTTAGGACCGATACCTGGCAATTTCATAAAACTATCGATGAGTTTAGAAATCGGTTCTGGATAATGCATGTATATTACTCCTCAAATTAGAACATTCCTGGTAAATTCATACCTTTTGTAAATTGTCCCATTGTTGAATTAGTTAGTTCATCCGCTTTTTTCAATGCATCATTGGTAGCAGCTAATACTAAGTCTTGTAACATTTCGATATCTTCTGGGTCTACAACTTCTTCCTTAATGTTTACTTCAAGGATTTCTTTGTGTCCAGAAACAATGACAGTCACCATTCCACCACCAGCTGTTCCTTCTAAACGCTTTTCTCCAAGTTCCTCTTGAGCTTGTGCCATTTTCTTTTGCATTTTTTGCATCTGCTTCATCATGTTTTGCATATTACCCATTCCACGCATGTTAAGTCCCTCCATTTATTCCTTTATACTAATTATTTTTTCATCGAAAATCTTTTTTGCTTCCCCATCCAGTTGGCTTTGCTCCTGCACTTCCTCATCATCTTCAACTTCATTACCTTCTTCTCTTTGGCGCCTAATAAAATCTTCTCGAATGCTTAACCATTCTTCCTCAGGTACACCAATTGGCTCATAGTTTGATCCTGTAAGAGATTGAAGGATTGTTTGAATGGCAGGCGTAAACTCTGGATTATCCATTGCCATTTTACAATGAATTTCATATTTGAATTTTAACACAAAAGTGTTAGGAGAAGCTGCAACAGGTTCAGCATCTGCTAATAAAGCAGCTTGTGAACGTTTTTGTTGTTTTCCTAACTGCTCAATCAATTCTCCCCATGAACCTTTTAATTTTTGTATATCTGATTTTGTTGCATTTTTCAATACATCAACAATTCTACCAGTTGGGATGTGCAAGGTATTTTTGGCACGTGGTGCACGTCTACTAGCTGATTGAGTTTGTGGTCCTTGGGATTGTTGGTTGTCAGCGACCTTTACTCCGTTTTGTTTTATCAAATCTAATTCACGTTTTAATTGTGTAATTTGGCTAACTAAATCTTGTAAATCAATTTGCTCCTCGAGCCGCAACTCTTTTTTGAGCTGACAAAGCTTGATTAGTGCAACTTCTGTATAGACACGAGGATGATTGGTCCATTTCATATCTTGTTGTGCTTGGTTTAGTATATGAATAATTTCATAAATGATATCAGAGCTAATGTCTGAAGCTATTTCTTTAAATCTTTCAGATACCACAATAGTTTTATATACATCATCCACATCTGGTGCTGCCTGGTATAAAAGAAGATCACGCATAAATAAAAGATAATCCTCTATAAACCGAACAGGATCTTTACCATTTTCGAGAAGCTGTTCAAGGAGTTCTAGTACAGCTGAAGTATTTTGGTTCATAACTTCTTTTGTAAGAGTCTCAAATAGTTCTTGAGAAACCGATCCTGTTACAGAAAGGGCATCATCTACGGATAATTGATCATCACTAAATGAAATAGCTTGATCTAGAAGACTTAATGCATCACGTAGACCACCTTCTGCCGCCCTTGCGATAATGGGTAATGCTAACGAGTCATATCTCCATTCTGAGCTTTCCAGAATGAATTTCATTCGATCGACGATATGGTCAATGGTGATTCTTTTAAAATCAAATCTCTGACAACGAGAAATGACAGTTGCTGGTATTTTGTGTGGTTCAGTAGTGGCCAGTATAAAAATAACATGTTGAGGCGGTTCTTCTAATGTTTTTAACAGGGCATTAAAGGCACCTGTTGATAGCATATGAACTTCATCAATGATGTAAACTTTAAAAGAAACCGAACTAGGTGCGTATTTGACCTTATCCCGGATGTCGCGTATCTCTTCAACTCCGTTATTAGAAGCTGCATCAATTTCAATTACGTCCTGAATTGAACCATCCATAATTCCTAAGCAAGAAGAACATTCATTACAAGGCTCTTTACTTGGACCATTCTCACAGTTTACTGCTTTTGCTAATATTTTGGCAGCACTTGTTTTACCAGTCCCTCTTGGACCAGAAAACAGATAGGCATGTGAAATCTTATTTTGTAGAAGGGCGTTCTGTAAAGTTCTTGTCACATGCTCTTGTCCTACTACATCTTGGAAGCTTTGTGGTCTCCAAACGCGGTATAATGCTTGATAGCTCATCGGTTCGCCCCCTTACGTACACACTCTTTTTTATTATACCTGAATCACTAGTGGGATTCATCCTTGAATCCTCTCATTTTATGTATATGCAAAAAAAACACCCACATCTGGGTGTTCTGTTTGTTTATAGTTTAAATGCCGTGCACCTTTCCTTCGTCTGTATCTCATAGGCGTTACTCAAGCAGTTAGCTCGGTTCAGGTAACCCTACGGCACATGAGAGGTTCCACTTAATGCTGCTTCCTTCCGGACCTGACATGGTTCGTGGATTCTCATTGCGTAGGACCCAAACGTCAACACCACTTACTTGAGGCAGACCCTACAAGAATACAGCCTCAGGAAAGGGATTCGGCCTCGCTAGAGCGGATTGCGAGTACAGGGCACCGCTACCTCCCCGCTTAGCACGGCAAAATTGCTACCAATTTTTAAGTGCGTCAATGACGACGCATAACCAAGTATACATAGATTTACGTAAAATTGCAATGGTTTCACATTGTCAATTCCTGCCTACATTTCCTGTCCATCCTTTAATTTACGCTTCTCTTCCTTTTTTCTTCTTCTTAATTCTTTAAAAAAATCGGTTAACAACTGACCACATTTTTCTTCCATCACACCACTTACAACCTCACATTGATGATTAAACCGTTCATCGTTAAGTAAGTTCATAAATGTACCGGCACAACCCGCCTTAGGGTCTTTTGCTCCGTAAATCACTTTTTTCACCCGTGACATAACGAGTGCCCCTGCACACATAGGGCAAGGCTCAAGTGTGACATACAACTCGCAATCCTCAAGTCTCCATGTCCCTAATTCTCTACAGGCTTGGTTGATCACTAGGATCTCAGCATGAGCTAATGCGTTTTGATCCGTTTCGCGATGGTTATGGGCCTTAGCAATAACTTGGTCGTTTATAACGAGTACCGCTCCAATCGGAACTTCTCCTATTTCTTCCGCTTTTTTAGCTTCTTCTATAGCCATACTCATAAAGTACAAATCTCGATCCATTGTTAAAACATCCTTATCTTTAAGCTTTCCATATACACCATAATACTTATATTGGAACAAAAAAAACAGTCTAACTAAGCAGACTGTTATGCTTCTACATTTTTAAATTGAGAAATCACCAATTTCCAAGCTACAATTTAATGCTTTGGAAATTTGTGTGAGGCTGGAAAGCTGTGGATCAATAACACCTTGTTCTATTTGCATAAGTGTTTCTGAATCTACCCCAGTTAGTTGTGCTAGGTCTTCAATATCAAGACCTTTCATCGTTCGCGCTTGTAAAATCTGTTCAGCAATTGTATTCATATTCCATTGCCTCCTTTTATGTAAGCGTTTTCTAGTTAAAGAAATTATACTATGGGTTGAGATTGTTTTCAAGATTCCGACAAATTTATGTGAGAAAAAGGCTACCTAGTCAGTAGGTAGCCTTACTCCCGTTAATAACTTCCTTTTCCTTTTTCACCTTTAACAATAGCAATACCAGCACTTGCCCCAATTCTAGTTGCACCAGCTGCAATCATTTTTCTTGCCGTATCAAGATCTCTTACACATGCTGAAGCTTTTACTCCCATTTCTGGGCCAACAGCTTCTCGCATTAAAGCAATATCCTCTGGTGTTGCACAACCAGGTCCAAAGCCAGTAGAAGTTTTGACAAAGTCTGCTCCAGCCATTTTGGATAGCATACAAGCTTTCTTTTTCTCTTCTTCTGTTAAATATCCAGTTTCGATAATAACTTTTACAGCAGCTTGACCTTTACATGCAAGGACAACCCCTTCAATATCCTTTTTAACTAGCTCATATTCACCTGATTTCAATGCCCCAATATTGATGACCATGTCAATTTCGGTTGCACCTGAGGCAATGGCATCACGAGCTTCAGAAATTTTAGTGAAAGTACTAGTTGCACCAAGTGGGAAGCCAACAACCGTTGTTATTCCGACCTTACTTCCCTTTAATTCCTTTGCAGCTGTACTAACCCAAAATGGATTCACACAAACTGTGGCAAACTGATATTCTTTTGCTTCTTCACATAATTTGATAATTTGCTCTTTCGTACTATCTGGTTTTAATAATGTATGATCAATCAGTCGGGCAACCTGTGGGCCAGTAATAACACTATTCACCATAAAGGACGTCTTCTGTTCCATGTGATTAGGTGTTTTTCCACCTTTATCTTCATTGCTATTCGAAATTTGTGCCATTACTTCCTTTGTAATTTGTTTGACTAGTAGTTCCATGTCCAACTGAAATCACCTCCGTTTAAAAGTTAGTGTCTAAGTAGTCAACAATCCCTACAATAATTGCATCGATGGCTCCATCTGGCTTTTTTAAGATGTCACGGGCAGATCCACCCTCTTCTAAAACAAGAACAATGTCTCCGATGCCTGCCTGAGCCGAATCAACTGCAATAAATGAATCACCGATTACTTTTCCCTTTGTATCTATTGGTTCTACAATCATTAGCTTCTGTTGGTTATGACTTGGTGTTTTTATAGTTGATACCAAGTTTCCTATTACTCTTGCAATTTTCATTATTAAGCTTGAGGAAGAATTTTTTCTATATCTGAGTGTGGTCTAGGAATTACGTGAACAGATAAAAATTCCCCTACACGACTAGCTGCTTCTGCTCCTGCTTCAGTCGCTGCTTTTACCGCACCTACATCACCACGAACCATCACTGTAACTAAACCTCCGCCAACTTGTACTTTTCCAAGCAAGGTAACATTTGCTGCTTTTGTCATAGCATCTGCCGCTTCAATTGCTCCTACTAATCCTTTTGTTTCAATCATTCCTAATGCATTATTCATGAGTTATTCCCCCTATTTTTTTATATGATAATGGTCGATAATCCCCATAATTCCAGCATCCGAGGCTGTTAATTCCTGGTCTAAAGGAAGTGAGGACTCCTTACTTTTGGCAAGATAAACAAGATCTCCTTCTCCTGATTGACGAATGGTATCAATCGCAATGACAGGTTTCCCTTTCGGTTCTAAATGGTCGTTTAACGGTTGTACAACTAATAACTTTAAACCTTTTAGACTCTCATCCTTTTGCGTACATACCACATTCCCAATCACTTTGCCTACGTACATTTACATGACCCGCTCTCTCGCTTAATAAAACGACTTTCGACTTCCATAATTTTTGTTACACGGCGGTCATGTCTACCTCCTGCAAATGGTGTTTCCAGCCAGGTTTTAACCATCTGTAGGGCTAATCCATCCCCTAGCATTTGTCCACCAATGGATAACACATTTGCATTATTATGCTCACGACTATTGGTAACAGAAGAAAGATCCCAACAAACAGCCGCACGTACGCCAGGTATTTTATTGAGAACCATCCCACTTCCAATTCCAGCACCATCAATCATGATTCCAACGTAATCTGGGTGTGTAGCAACACATTCACCAACTAGAAAAGCGATATCTGGATAGTCCACAGACTCTGGTGTAGTACAACCAAAATCAATATAGGTATAGCCTAATTCAGTTAACTGACCTTTTATCTTCTCTTTAAGCTCAAACCCACCATGATCACTACCAATTGCAACCTTCATTGGTCACTCTCCTTTCTGTTCAAAATTACTTTTAATAAACGCTTGAGTAATGCCTATAAATGAATCAATTTGTAAGCTAGCTCCTCCAACGAGTGCACCATCAATATCCGGCATCGCACTATATCCACCTGCGTTTTCAGGCTTTACTGACCCACCGTATAGTAATCGCACAGAACGAGCAATTGCACCGATGTGATTTACTAATAGAGAACGAATTTGTTGATGAACCTCTTGTGCCTGATTAGGTGACGCTGATTTTCCTGTTCCTATTGCCCATACTGGTTCATAGGCAATCACTAACTTTGAAAAATCATCTACCCCTGTTAAGGCTGCGAGAATTTGGTTTCTCACTACTTCTTCGGTTTTCCCCTGTTCTCTCTCTACTTCGGTTTCACCTACACAAAGAATTGCGCTTAACCCATTGTTAATAGAGTGCTGAATTTTCTTTTGTATATCCTGATCTGTCTCACCTATAGCTCTTCTTTCAGAGTGACCGATAATGACATACTTACAGTCCATATCGAGTAACTGTTCAGCAGAAACGTCACCTGTGTATGCCCCACTTTCTTCACCATGTACATTTTGTGCACCGATTGAATATTGACCAATACTCGAATCTAACAAATGTAAATATGGATAAGGTGGGCATATCACAACCTCTATTGGAAGTTTTTCTGTTTCAGCTAGACCTTTTAAAAAGTCCAATGTAGTAGCCTTTGTCATATTCATTTTCCAATTGGCTACAACTAGTGGGGGTCTATCATTACTATTTTGTAAAAGGCTATGAACCTTCTCTCTTACAATGGTTTCTATGAAACTTCTAATAACAGTATCTGACATTTGTTAATTCCTACTTCGCTTTCGGTAAAATCCCTTCTACTTCACTATTTGGTCTAGGAATTACATGAACAGATATAAGTTGTCCAACTCTTCCAGCTGCTTCAGCTCCCGCTTCAGTAGCAGCTTTTACTGCTCCAACATCTCCGCGTACCATTACACTTACTAAGCCTCCGCCAACTAACTCTTTTCCAACAAGCGTTACATTTGCTGCTTTAACCATTGCATCTGCCGCTTCAATAGCTCCTACTAAACCTTTAGTTTCAATCATTCCTAATGCTTCTCTCATATTATTATTTCCTCCTTGATTGTCATCTTTTTTATTTGTTTTCTTTCTAGCACGTGTAGCTTTTGTTTTCGTTTCTTCTGTGTTTGTGTGTTCTGACGATTGATCTGCCATGTTAACACCCTCACTTTTTATAGAATTCTAAACCCATCAACTAGTACACACCTACGTTGTCTTGTGAAAGTTCTAGCTGAGGTTAACCCCTCACCAGTTGGTCCCGCTATTGTTAAGGTTGTAAATCCTTCTGCATTATATCCTAGCCCAGAGTAGGATGGACCATTCTTCACAAAGATAGTGGCTTGAATTTCACGTGCCATCTTTGTAAGGTTTGTAACATTTTGTGAATGCATAATAGCTGTATGACGATTCCCTTTTTCAGCCTTAACAGCTAAATTGATAGCCTCGTCAACATTTGCTACTTTTACAATAGGTATGATTGGCATAAGCATTTCGGTTGTAACAAGCGGGTGATCGGACTTCGTTTCTGTTATGATTAGCTTCACGGATTCATCCACTTTCTTACCGATTGCTGAAAGAAGTACTGAAGCATTCTTCCCAATGTAATCTCGATTAGGATAGTACTTTCCATCCTGTTCAACTAGTAACACTTTCAATAGCTTTTCTAATTCAAAGCCTCTTAGCTCAATGGCTCCATTTTTGACCATCTCTTGCTTCAGTGTATTAGCGACCTTCTCTACAACAAAAACTTCTTTTTCAGCTGTACAGAGGACGTTATTATCAAAACTAGCTCCATTGACAATATCTTTTCCTGCTTTTTCAATAATAGCTGTCTCATCTACTACCACCGGTGGATTACCAGGACCCGCTGCTACTACCTTCTTACCTGTTTTCATCGCAGCTTTTACAACAATTCCACCACCTGTTACTACAAGGACTCGAATCTCTGGGTGCTCCATGACTTCCTTACTTGTTTCTAAGTTAGGAGAAGCTACTGCTGTCAGTACATTTTCTGGCCCACCAACAGAAACGATTGCTTCATTTAACAGTTGTAGAGTACGTAATGATACTTTTTTGGCACTTGGATGAGGGTTAAAGACAACCACGTTACCTGCAGCCACTAAAGAAAGACTGTTGTTAATGATTGTCGCAGCTGGATTGGTTGAAGGTGTAATAGATCCTACGATTCCAAACGGTGCGTATTCTACAAGCGTTAACCCATCATCACCTGTGTAAGTTGTGCTAGTTAAATCTTCCACTCCAGGTGTTTTAATTGCTGCTAGCAGGTTTTTGGCAATTTTATCTTCAACACGCCCTAGCCCCGTTTCCTCAACCGCTAATTGAGCTAGTTCTTCTGCATGGTTTCTGCTTGTTTCTCTCATCGCTTGTATCATTTTTTTTCGAAGTTCGAGTGAAACCTTTCGCATCTCTACTTCTGCATCTTTTGAAGCTTCCACCGCTTCTTCAACAGTTTGGAATACTCCAGACCCCAATTGAACGGTATTTTCTGTGTTAAGACTTAAAGGACTATGCGCATGGGTTAGCTGTCCAAGAACTTGTTCTACTAGCTTTTCAATTTCTTTTTCACTAATTTGCATTTATTCTCCCCCCTTTAGCTTTTCTCAAAGGTTCGTTTACCTTCAATTTCGATTGTGTCAATGATGCCAATAATGGCAGCATCAACAGGAGTCCCATTTGTAATTTGTGTTTGTCTTGCGGAACTCCCACTAACCACCATCACAACCTCTTCTAGACCAGACCCAACCGTATCAATGGCTACGACTGGTTTTCCATCAGGTTCGATATTTACTAAATCAAGAGGCTGTACAATTAATAGCTTTTTCCCTTGTAATTTCTCTGCCTTAGAGGTGGAGACAACATTTCCAATTACTTTACCTATGATCATTTTTTTACTCCTCTTGTTTTATTGAAATTCCTAATTCTCTTGCATAATCTTTACACATAGGAGTAATGAGACTATTTTTTGGTACTTTTAAAACTTTCTCACCTTGTTTTACTGTTTCTTCAATATGTTTAGCTAGGACAACAGGACGGTTCTGCGATAGGTCTTCTTCGAAGTATGTATCAAGCCAACTCGACATATCACCTAGCATGATTAGTTCTATTTGGCCTTCTCTTAGTTGTTTTAAGTAGTTTTGTAGTTTTCTAGAAACTGAATGAGGCATGGTTATATTTTGAGTACCTCTTGGGAAACAGTAATCCTTAGCAAGTACAACCTTCTTACCATTCAATTGCATCTGAATAGCAATCCACATCTCCAAAGTGTCATCGATAAGTAAGGCTAGCTTAGCAATCGATGCGTAGCTTGGGTTGGCTAAAAATAACACATCCGCTTTCTGCATACTTGTCTTTATTTCTTCAAGATTTTGGTCCTGTAGAGGTATTTTCTTTTGATTGCCTAAGTCCTTAAAATACGGAGACCAAACATCTGAATAACAGATGGTAGTTTCATATTTTATAGAGAGTATTTTAACTGCATCTAAAATTTGAGCCCGGTCTTGGTTGTTATGACTTTCCAATACAATTAACAAGGAGTTTGGTTTAAAGACTTTTCTCTTATTAGTGACATACTCTGAAACTACTCTTCGGACTACTTTTTCTATCTCTTCCCTCATTGGCATCCCCCCTTTATTTTAAAAGGATATACATGAAAGCTAAGGTAAGATTGTCCCTAATTGTCCATTCTGAATTCCTGCCGCATTAGCTTCATCCATATCGATGTGCATCTCCAATTTATATTTTGGAGAGACTCTGATGAGCACATGGTCGAAGGTGACGGCTCTTGGTCCCTCTACTTTCACTTGTACTCTCTGGTTATTTTCTACTTGTAGAGAAAGGGCATCATCTGTATGCATATGAATATGCCTTGCAGCACATATTAACCCTTCTTTTAAGGAGAGCTGCCCTCTTGGACCTTGTATGGTAATTCCAGGACTTCCTTTGATATCACCTGAGTCACGAATAGGAGGATGGATACCTAACGTATAACCATCATAAAGGGAGATTTCCACTTGTGTATCACCTCTTGATGGACCTAGTATCCGAACTTTTTCAATCCTTCCTTTTGGTCCAATTAGCGTTACAGTTTCTTGACCCGCAAACTGCCCTGGCTGAGATAAGTCCTTCATCTTCTTAAGCTGATATCCTTTACCAAAAAGCCTTTCTACATGCTGTTGGGATAAATGGACGTGTCGATTGGAAACCGCTATTGGAATCAGCTTTTCTTGTTTTTTTCCTAACATTTGCATCGTAATGGTTCGAACTAAATTCTGTATTTCTTTTTCATCCAATTTGCTGTTCCCCCTCCTCCATTTCTAACAATGCTTGAGCGGTATGTTGATCCGTTATTAGTACATTAGGAAAACGGCCAATTAACGCTCCATATATCCCTTCGACCTTTGATGCTCCGCCCGCTATCAAAATACTATGCCGCTTGTCTCTTAAATCTACTAAATCAATCCCAATCGTTCTTTTGTTAATCTCCTCGTTGCATATTATTCCGTTCTGATTAAAAACCCGTGAACAAATATCTCCTACAGCATGATGTTCCTGTAACGAAGAAAGATCTTCAGTTGTAAAATATCCTGCTTTATAAAGTGTGGATTGTTCATTAAATTCACCTACAGTAAACAGAGCAATATTACATTGTTTTCCCAAATCTAAAACTCGCTTTATATGTCTGTCAGACCGAATGGCCTCTGCTACTTTAGGGTGATCAAAAATAGCCGGTAATGGTAGAAAATGTGGAACTGTATGAAAGGCTGAACTTATAAAATGAAGAATGTCAGAAGCATAGGTGTTTGTTTCCGAGTAGCTAACGCCTCCGTTTAATTGAACGACTGATACACCTTTTACGTTTTTAGGCTTTACATGTTGTGCTACCTCATAAAGGGTGGTCCCCCATGTAGTACCGATAACATCCCCATTTTGAACAATATCACCTACATACACTGCGGCTGCCTTTCCTAGTTCCGTTTTCACAACATCTGCATGATAGTCCGGAACAGGAATGACCAAACAATCCTTCAAGGAGAACTTCTTCTTAACGAGTTCTGCTAACCTTTCACTTCCCTCTGTCTGATCCAATATTTTTATTTGAACAATCCCCTGTTCTTTAGCTTGTTGAAGCATTCGAGATACAGAAGGTCGAGAAATGCCTAGTTTCTCTGCAATTTGTTGTTGACTAAGTTCAAATTGATAGTACAGCTTGGCAACCTCAATCAATTTGCTTAGTTTATCTTCACTCAATGGAATGTCTCCTTAATATGATAATTTGTTAACCTTCTCATGAACATTTGTTCAAATCCAGTATAAAACTTATTTTCAAAGTATTCAATACCTTTTTGTAAACGGTTTCTAAAACAAATAGTAGGAAGTTGGAAGAAATGTAATCACTCTAGAGACCATCACATATAGTAATGTAGAAAAATAAAAGGAGGAGAGCCTTTTGCAAATCCATGTAGTCCAAGAAAATCAATCACTATTTGGGATTGCTCAAGCCTACAATTCTACTGTTGATGACATAATTGAGGCCAATGAGCTCCCTAATCCCAATCAGTTAGTCGTAGGACAAACACTTGTCATTCCAATTGTCGGAAGATTTTACTGGGTTCAACCTGGTGATTCTTTATACTCTATAGGACAAAAATTTGGTATACCTGCTCAACAAATCGCATCTATTAACCGAATTCAACTTAACCAACCTCTTCAAATAGGAGCAAGACTTTATCTACCAGACCCCCCTAAGAAAAGTGGTGAATTCAACGCCTATATCGAACCACGAGGAGGTAGTGTTTCCGAAGCACTGGTACAAAGTGCACAAGAAGCTGCTCCCTATTTAACTTATCTTACCCCTTTTAGTTTCGAAGCATTAAGGGATGGTAGTTTGAAAGAACCACCATTAGACAACTTTATTGGTATCTCCAATCAAAATAATGTAATAGCCGTTATGGTTATCACGAACAAAGAAAATGACCAATTTAATGATGAGTTAGGGCGGATCCTATTAAATGATATGGATGTCCAAAACCGTTTCCTCAACAACATTGTGGAAACCGCCCAAAGATATGGGTTTAGAGATATCCATTTTGACTTTGAATATTTGCGACCAGAGGATCGGGAGGCATACAATAACTTTTTAAGAAAAGCTAGGGACCGCTTTAAACAACAAGGATGGTTTATTTCAACAGCCTTAGCTCCTAAAACAAGTGCCACTCAAAAAGGTCGATGGTACGAAGCTCATGATTATAAAGCTCATGGGGAAATTGTGGACTTCGTTGTTATTATGACGTATGAATGGGGATACAGTGGAGGGCCACCAATGGCTGTTTCACCAATTGGTCCTGTACGTGATGTATTAGAATATGCCGTTACGGAAATGCCTTCTCAAAAGATAATGATGGGGCAAAATTTATATGGGTATGATTGGACACTCCCATACCAAGAGGGAACGATTGCTGAGGCTGTGAGCCCACAAGAAGCCATCGAAAGAGCTGTTCAATATAACGTCCCTATTCAATATGACAATGAAGACCAAGCTCCTTTTATCAATTACACAGATAATGAAGGGAAAGATCATATTATTTGGTCTGAAGATGCAAGGTCCATTCAAGCTAAATTTGACTTAATTAAGGAATTAAATTTACGAGGAATGAGTTATTGGAAGTTAGGTCTTTCTTTCCCTCAAAACTGGCTTTTAATCGTGCAGAATTTTGATGTGGTAAAAAAATAGATTTTTAACAGAACTCTAGCTACAGAGTTCTGTTTTTTAGTTTGCTTGTAATGTAGTATAAAAAACTTAATTATATTCACGTCACTTTTACCTATCTAGCTGTGTTAAAATATATGGTATGCTATCCAGGTAGCGTAACACTATATATAGATTATGACCCCTGAAGGAGTGAGTACTAGTGGATTTTTCCTCCACACCCTTTATTACAGTGGAAGGCCCCATTGGTGTTGGGAAAACCTCGCTTGCAAAAGCTATATCAAACGCCTTTTCTTATCACATCCTCAAAGAAATTGTGGATGAGAACCCTTTTCTTGGTAAATTTTATGAGAATATAGATGAATGGAGCTTTCAAACGGAAATGTTTTTCCTTTGTAATCGATACAAACAATTAGAAGATATCCAATCAAAATATCTCTCTCAAAATAAACCGGTTGTATCCGATTACCATATCTTTAAAAATATGATCTTTGCTATGCGAACTTTAAAGCCTCATCAATTTAATAAATATGAGGAAATATATAAAATTTTAACGCATGATATGCCTACACCGAATGTGGTCGTTTATTTACATGCAAGCTTAGAAACACTTCTTCATCGCATTCAAATAAGAGGAAGAGCAATCGAAAAAAATATTAGTCCATTATACTTAGAACAGCTTACATTGGATTATGATCAATTTATGGACGAGTTCCAGATACAACACCCCGAAATTCCTGTTATTCGAATCGATGGGGATGAACTTGATTTTGTTAAACGTCCAGACGATCTAAACGTTATACTTTCCAAATTACAAACAACATTGAATGAAGGAGTATTTAATCATGAACCTGCGAGATAAATATGGAATCCCAAGCAACGGAGTGATTACAATAGCAGGAACAGTCGGTGTTGGTAAATCAACGATGACTAAATCACTGGCCAAAGCATTAGGATATAAAACTTCGTTTGAAAAGGTAGATACGAACCCATACTTGGACAAGTTCTATGCAGACTTTGAACGATGGAGTTTCCACCTACAAATCTATTTCCTTGCTGAACGTTTCAAAGAACAAAAGAGAATTTTCGAATATGGCGGTGGTTTCGTCCAAGACCGTTCCATTTATGAAGATACTGGCATCTTTGCTCGTATGCACTATGAGAAAGGCACAATGAATCCAGTTGACTATGAAACCTATAAGAATCTATTTGACGCCATGGTGATGACACCTTATTTTCCTCACCCTGATGTACTGATTTATATTGAGGGTTCACTGGAGGATGTGATTGAAAGAATCCGTGAACGTGGACGTCCGATGGAACAACAAACACCAATTGAGTACTGGGAAGAAATGCATAAGCGTTATGAAGATTGGATCAACAGCTTCAATGCATGTCCAGTCCTTCGTTTGAATATTAACGACTATGACCTTATTAACAATGAAGAGTCAATCGAACCAATTGTTGAACGTGTTAGTCACTTTATGAAGCAAACGCAATTATTAAAATCTTAATTCTCTTATAGGAAAAGCACCTAGTCACTAAGTCTAGGTGCTTTTATTATGTAAAAAAAAAGACTGTAACCAGTTGGCTACAGTCAGCTTCGGACAATTTATTCTCCAATAAATGTTTGCGTGTGATTTCATAGTCGAAAAATATGGCGGAGGAAGAGGGATTCGAACCCCCGCGCGGTTTGACCCGCCTGTCGGTTTTCAAGACCGATCCCTTCAGCCGGACTTGGGTATTCCTCCATTTCGTTCGACAAGATGTATAATATCACAGATTCAAAATTAGTGTCAACAAAATAGAAGAAGTCTTAAAATTAAGAGATTTGTGTAAGTTAAACACCTTGTTCATAATAGTTGGTTCAACGGATAGTAGCAAAAAAAAAGACCTCAGGCAAGCCCAAAGTCTTTTGGTTATTACTTAATGACATCTACATTTCTCATATATGGACGAAGAACTTCAGGAATGATAATGGTTCCATCTTCTTGTTGATAATTCTCTAAAATAGCAGCTACAGTTCTTCCAATCGCCAAGCCAGATCCATTTAATGTATGAACATGTTCTGGTTTTCCTTTTGGATCACGACGGAAGCGGATATTTGCACGACGAGCTTGGAAAGCTTCGAAGTTACTGCAAGAAGAAATTTCACGGTATGTGTTATAGCTTGGAATCCAAACTTCAATATCATACTTCTTCGCTGCTGTAAACCCAAGATCAGCTGTACACATGCTCATTACTCGATATGGTAACCCAAGTAATTGCAATACCTTTTCAGCATGCCCTGTTAAATTCTCAAGCTCTTGATAAGAATCTTCAGGCTTTACAAACTTAACAAGCTCTACCTTGTTAAATTGGTGTTGACGAATAAGACCACGAGTATCTCTTCCAGCTGAACCCGCTTCAGAACGGAAGCATGCACTATAAGCCGCATAGTTGATCGGTAATTCCTCACCATTTAAAATCTCATCACGATGTAAGTTTGTTACCGGTACCTCTGCTGTTGGAATCAGGAAGTAATCTTCACTTTCGATCAAAAAAGCATCCTCTTCAAACTTCGGTAACTGCCCAGTTCCCGTCATACTCGTTCTGTTTACCATATAAGGTGGAATAACCTCATTATACCCATGCTCTTCAATATGAAGATCTAACATAAAATTCATTAAAGCTCTTTCTAGGCGTGCCCCTAAACCTTTATAGAAAACAAAGCGGCTACCGGTTACTTTTGCAGCTCTCTCAAAATCGAGTAGACCTAGATCTGTCGCTAAATCCCAGTGAGGTTTTGCTTCAAATTCGAAGTTTCTTGGTTCTCCCCACTTTCTAATTTCTACGTTGTCATCTTCCGTTTCACCAATTGGTGTACTCTCATGAGGAATGTTTGGAATAGACAATAATAAATTTTCTAAGGTTTCTTCCACTGTTCTTAACTCTTCATCTAATACTTTAATGCGATCTCCAACTTCACGCATTTCCTTGATTAAATCATCAGCATCTTGCTTTTCTTTCTTTAACTTTGCAATTTGTTGAGACACTTCATTTCTTTTACTTTTCAATTGTTCTGCCTCAACAATCAATTCACGACGTCTTCCGTCTAAGTCTTCAAACTTACCTAAGTCACTTAAATCTTCTCCACGTTTTTGAAGCTTTTCTTTTACTTCTTCAAAATGGCTACGTAAAAACTTAATGTCTAACATGCTTCTTCCTCCAAATTTAAATAGTATAAAAACAAACAAAAAACTCCCGTCCCTAATAAAAGGGACGAGAGTCTATTCCCGCGTTGCCACCCTAGTTGAAAGCGTATGTGCTTCCCACCTCGATACGAATAACGGCTCGATACCGGGATAACTTACTACGACAAAAAGTTCGATTCGGTTATCCACTCGAGGATGGATTCGCACCATTTGTTCACTGGTTTCCACCAACCACCAGCTCTCTATTAGAACAATAGGGTGTTACTATTTCCTCTCAACGCTTTACAGTCATTTTAATATTAGTAAATGTACTACAATTATGAACGGCTTTCAACCATTTTATGCAAGATTCTTATATTCCTGTACCATCCCAACAAAATACTTCGTCAAACGGTGATCATCGGTTAGTTCAGGATGGAAGGAACAGCCTAAATATTGACCTTCACGCGCTAACACGATTCTACCATCGTATTTAGCCAACACTTCTACATTTTCCCCCGCATCGACAATATGTGGAGCTCTGATAAATACAGCAGGAAAATCATTTGCGACATCCACAATGGAAAGCTCAGTCTCAAAGCTATCCTTTTGGCGGCCAAAAGAATTTCTTTCTACTTTTACATCCATTACGCCTAAGTGTGGTTGATCATAATCGACGAGATGATTTGCTAACAGGATTAAGCCAGCACATGTTCCAAACATAGGCTTACCAGAAGCGGCAAATTCTTTTAAAGGCTCCATTAGCTCATAGACATCAATCAACTTACGCATGGTTGTACTTTCACCGCCTGGGATGATCAGACCATCTAAATCAGCTAATTGTTCAACTTTTTTCACTGCAACAGCTTGCTCTCCACATGCTTCAATAGCACGAATATGTTCAATCACTGCTCCTTGTAGAGCAAGTACTCCAATTTTAAGCATGGATCAAACTCTCCTTACCAGCCGCGATCTTGCATACGATTTTCTGGGGCAAGTGTTGAGATTTCTAATCCCTTCATAGCAGAACCTAAACCTTTAGAAACCTTCGCAATTAACTCATAGTCTTGATAATGAGTAGTTGCTTCAACAATAGCTTTTGCAAATTTTGAAGGGTTGTCTGATTTAAAGATACCAGAACCAACAAATACACCATCTGCCCCTAACTCCATCATTAGTGCAGCATCAGCAGGTGTTGCAATTCCACCAGCAGCAAAGTTCACAACTGGAAGACGACCACGTTTTTTAATATCTAGTAAAATTTCGTATGGTGCACCTAAGTTTTTCGCTTCAGTCATAAGTTCATCGTCATTCATACTTACTATTTTACGAACTTGAGCATTCACTTTTCGCATATGACGAACAGCCTCAACAATGTTACCTGTACCTGGTTCACCTTTGGTACGTAACATAGAAGCACCTTCGCCAATACGACGAGCGGCTTCACCTAGGTCACGACAGCCACAAACAAATGGAACCGTGAATTGATTTTTTAGTAAATGAAATTCCTCATCTGCAGGTGTTAAAACTTCACTTTCATCTAGATAATCCACACCCATTGATTCCAGCACGCGTGCCTCAACAATATGACCAATACGTGCCTTCGCCATAACCGGAATAGAAACAGCATTCATTACTTCTTCTACAATACGAAGATCAGCCATACGGGCCACACCGCCAGCAGCTCTTATATCGGAAGGAACACGTTCAAGTGCCATAACGGCTACTGCTCCCGCTTCCTCTGCAATTTTCGCTTGTTCTGCATTGACAACGTCCATAATAACGCCGCCTTTTTGCATTTCAGCCATACCTCTTTTAACTCGATCAGTACCTGTTTTCATATGTATGTAAGCCTCCCCGAACATATTTACAATGGTAGTATACACATAATATCATACACTATTATACATGAAGAATATAGCATAAAAGGGACTGGTATGAGCAGTCCCTTTTATTACGTATTAAAACCAACCTGTTATTGTATCAACAATCGTAGAAAATAACCCACTGAAGAAATCGCCAATGCCTCTCATGAGTAAGACAAACCAATTTGCCTTTTCAACCTGTTCTGTAGTTATAACAGGTACCTGAATGGTTTGATTACCTTCATCTGTTATGAAACCAGATGGTCCTTCACCTGTATACTCTACAGTTACATATCCAACCACTTCACCTTTTTTAACAGGTGCAGTAAGAGACTCTTTTTCCAGTACTAATTTTGGTTGATACAGTTCTTCCTCTCCATTTCGAATCATCATAGAAATAGGGGTTTCAGTAGCAACTTGTACTGAATCTTCTTTCCCTTTTTTCACTTCAATAGAATCTTGACCTTCAGCTTGATAGCCTTCTTTTACAAGTTCTTTTGTATCGAAGTTTGAGAAAGCGTAATTTAACAAGGTTTCTGTCTCAGAAAATCGAGCTTCTCTTGTATCAGTCTTCATAATGACTGAAATGAATCTTTTACCATCACGTTTGGCAGTTCCTGTAATGGCATATCCTGCAAAATCAGTAGAACCTGTTTTTAACCCATCCATGCCTTGGTACTCATAAATAAGTCCAGGAAGCATCCAGTTAAAGTTTGTGTATTCACGACCATCTCTAAATGGAAGTCTTGGCATACTAGCCGTATCAAGAACCTCTGGATAGTCGTTAATTAAAAGATAGGCTAATTTGGCTGTGGCTCTAGCTGACATTACGTTTTCATCAGTTTCACCTGTTCCTTGCGGATGGTTTCCAAGTAGACTAGAGTTATTTAAGCCTGTAGAGTTCACAAACTTAAAATCTTTAAGACCTAATTCGGCAGCCTTTTCATTCATTAGCTTTACAAAGTTTGTTTCACTTCCACTAATCACTTGTGCCAGTGCTACAGTAGCCGCATTAGCTGAGTGAATCGCCATTGCTTGGTAAAGCTCTTCAACAGTATAAGCTTCCCCTTGTGTTAAACCAATATTGGATAAACCGGGTGCAGCTGATAATTTATGAATATATTCATCAATCGTAACTTCTTGTTGCCATGTGATTTTACCGTCATGAATAGCTTCTAATACTATGTACTCTGTGAGCATTTTTGACATACTAGCCACACCAAGAACGGTATCAGCATTTTTTTCATATAAAATTTTTCCAGTATCAGCATCTATTAACATAGCTGCTTCTGCAGTTAGGCCTAGTGGATCAGTCGCGGCTTTAGCCGTATTTTCAACACTAAAGATTGACGTAAAGAGCGTCATCCAAACGAGTGAAAAGATCATGGTGATTTTACTCGCTCTTTTCATAGTACTCCCCTCCAAAGCTTCCTCTTAAATTTCTTTGTTAAGTTTACCATAACTATGTACAAAAAAATAGACAGAGTCGATAGACCCTGTCTATTGTAAATACTAGTGGGATAGGAAAAGTTTGAAAAATTTGAGTCTTTTTTCCTTTTATTTATAGAGAATAATTTGGTGCTTCTTTTGTAATCTGAACATCATGCGGATGACTTTCTCTTAATCCAGCACCTGTAATTTTAACAAATTTTGTACTTTCACGGAGCTCTTCTAAATTCTTGGTACCGCAATACCCCATACCAGAACGAATTCCACCAATTAGTTGGTAAATGGTATCGCTTAAAGGACCTTTATATGGAAGACGACCTTCAATCCCCTCAGGAACAAATTTCTTTTGATCTTCTTGGAAATATCGGTCTTTTGAACCTTTTTCCATTGCACCAACAGACCCCATTCCTCGGTAAACTTTGAAGCGTCGACCTTGGAAAATTTCTGTCTCACCAGGGCTTTCTGTTGTTCCTGCTAATAAGCTTCCAAGCATGACAACATGTCCTCCGGCAGCTAATGCTTTCACAATATCCCCTGAATACTTTATTCCTCCATCGGCGATGATTGTTTTTCCGTACTTTTTCGCTTCACTTGCACAATCATATACGGCTGTAATTTGCGGAACTCCAACACCTGCAATAACACGAGTTGTACAGATTGAACCTGGTCCAATCCCTACTTTTACTACATCTGCACCTGCATCAATTAAAGCTTTGGTCCCCTCAGGAGTTGCTACGTTTCCAGCAATAATATTTAAATTTGGATATAAGTTTCTAATTTCTTTCACCGTATTAAGCACGCCTTGAGAATGACCATGAGCGGTGTCAATGACAATTGCATCTACTTTTGCTTGTACTAGCATTTCAACACGTTTTAACGTATCTTTTGTAACTCCTACTGCAGCAGCAACTAAAAGTCGACCTTGTTCATCTTTTGCGGCATTAGGAAATTCGATGACTTTTTCAATATCTTTAATGGTTATAAGTCCTTTTAATACTCCATCTTCATCCACAAGAGGCAGTTTTTCAATTTTATGTTGCTGAAGGATACTTTCAGCTTCTTCCACTGTTGTTCCAACTGGTGCGGTAACTAAATGTTCCTTCGTCATTACTTCGTTAATCTCTAATGAATAGTCAGCAATAAAACGTAAGTCACGGTTTGTTAGTATTCCTACAAGTTTTTGATCTTCTTCGTTATTAACAATAGGTACACCTGAGATTCTGTATTTGCCCATCAGGTGTTCTGCATCAAATACTTGATGCTCGGGTGTTAAGAAAAATGGATCAGTGATAACACCGTTCTCTGAACGCTTTACGCGATCAACTTGTTCAGCTTGTTGTTCGATGGACATATTTTTATGGATAACCCCTAATCCACCCTGACGTGCCATTGCGATGGCCATTTCCGCCTCTGTCACTGTATCCATTCCTGCACTAATAATCGGAATGTTTAACTTTAAATTTTCTGTAAGGCGAACCTCAAGATTTACATCCTTCGGCAAGACCTCAGAATGACCAGGAACTAAAAGAACATCATCAAAAGTAAGACCCTCTTTTTCAAACTTTCTATCCCACATTTTTTTAACCTCCCGTAAAAAAATATTATTTGTAGGTTATCAATTGGTCAAAATAGTGTCAAGAAGGAAAAGATAAGTTGTATTATTCAAACAATTTGGAGGGTAAGACATGAACCCAAGTTCAATATGGTCTAAAATAGACATATTTATGTCTTCAACCTTTGTTCAAAAGCAATTAAAGGGGTATTATGAAAAGCACAATATAGACCCTCAAAAAAGTTATGAAAATACATATAGATTTATGTACTTTCTTGAACAGGGAAAAGTATATTATCAACAGGCTGACATGAGCCCTATATCCATAAAGCCAACTCTTCTATTTTATGGGTTCATTCATCTAATAAAAGCATGTATCCTTCTAGTTGACGCTGATTATCCTGAGACAACTAGTGTTTTAGCCCATGGGGTCACGGCAAGGAAGAGAAAAAAGCAAAACTATTCTTTTTTACAAGACGAAATTAAAACACAAAAAAATGGGTTGTTTCCCCACATGTGTTTGAAAATGTTTCACATGAAACATCTTGAGGGAGAAAAATGGGCGATGGACGAACTTTTAAAGGAAATACCCGAAATAGGAGATTACATTGAACAACTTCTTGAAGATAAGCCAAATACACTGGTAGAGCAATCAATAAATAAAGTAATAATTCCTGATCACATTTTAGATAATTACTATGTAAGTATTGGTGGGTTCGTTCAATATTTATCAACATTTTTTGAAAGCACTTCAATCCAAACTAACTCCCAACAAAAGCAGCATCAGCTTATATTTTCAAAACCGACATTTCAAGGTGACTATGAATCTTTACCATTTCGATACCATTTAGAGAGGAATCAATATTGTTTACGAACAAAACGTACTACTCTCCAGTCTTATCCTGAACTCCTAATTCACTACTTACTTCTTTATAATCTAAGCATGATTGCAAGGTATGAGACTGATTGGTGGTGTGATTTAATTAAAACAATGCCCAACGAAGAATATCCATTAATTTCTGCTTTTTTGCAGATTACAACTATTAAAGGACCTTATTTAGTTTGGAAGTATCTTGAGGGATTATTGGATTGAACACTCAGGCTACGGGTGTACTCAATTGGTACATCCGTAGGTCTTCACTAACCGGCTCTTTATAAAATTAAGTACTTGGGTAACCGGCTTTTATTAAATTTAATGCAAGGGCCGGTTATCTTTTCGACTGCTATCGGAAATATTTAGCCACTATCAGAAAGCTTATTACCGCTATCGGAAGTTATGTCCCATCTATCAGAAAATATTGGGCCACTATCGGAAATATGTTGACCTCTATCAGAAACCATGAAGCCTCTATCAGAAAAAGTTCGTCTACATGTCCCCATCACCCATACAAAAAAGCAACCTAATCATTAGGTTGCTTCATTTTACCTGGCAACGTCCTACTCTCACAGGGGGACAGCCCCCAACTACCATCGGCGCTGAGAAGCTTAACTTCCGTGTTCGGGATGGGAACGGGTGTGACCTTCTC
>NZ_BAAADJ010000051.1 GCF_039522365.1 Bacillus carboniphilus
GAATGGTTTGAAGCATTCATAGAGTTTTTCTATTATTTTTATAATCTATTTTCTTCTACAATGCTCCTAGTATGTGGTAGTAGTAATACGAGTACTATGGTCTAAGGAAAATAAGTGCCTGACCCCCGGTACGTTAATCCGTTAACGTGCCGGGGGCCAGGCACCATATTCAAGGAATATTCCGAATCAAATAGAAATGACAACATTATCACGATAAATCGTGGTGAAAAACAAGTTGAAGAAATAAACAAGTTAGTTGAAAAGAGAAATCTTAAAGCAATTGAACAATTAGAAAATACAATTGTCAAAGAAGTTGACGGTAAAACTTTTATTCTAATTGAGGATAATTCCGAAGAGAGCAGCTCTAGTATTGGAATAATGTCATATACAAAAGATGTTCCGCCTGATCCTAACGATCCCAATTATCAGCGAAAAAATGCTCAACGAAAATTATCTAGGTTAGGAGTTTATTCTTCTGCATTAGATGCAAGAGGATACGATCCGTATACAGATATACGAGTCTACGAAACAATGGATTATTACACTGAGGTTAGCAAAGGTTATAAATATTTTTCCGCTGGTACAGCAGTTAACACGGTTGCGATATTTTGGGATGTAGCAAAATCAAGCGCACTTACTTGGATTACTGCTGCGGCTGTAGTTGTAGATGTCTATGATAAAATTCAAGGATCAATTAACGCGATTGATGCTGCACAATATGACTTTCAAGGTGGTAAAGAAGGAACTGTTTATGACCCAACTAACTACAATAGAGATGTTGAAACATGGTCTACTTGGGAAAGAGGAAGAGTTGCTCTAGGATGGAGTTATTCCGGAGGTTACCAAGACCCCCATTGGACACATATTGACAAATCAACTGCATTAGAAATGTCAAACTATACAGTGTCTGATAATGCACTCAACACTTATAACAATAATATAAATGTATATGGGTATTGGAAGCATGGAGTAGGACAATTAGGATATTAATATTTTCCTAAAAAAAGACATGGGATTTACTTTTCCCCCATGTCTTTTTATACTTAAAGTAAGTATCTAATAAGGGGGACTATAATGTTAACAAAAAAAAGGTTTTTCCTGGCACTATCCTTTTTGTTATTTATTACTGGAGCAATTTATTTGTATAATGACTATGAAATTATCAAATTAAAACTAAACTTATCTGAGCCAATCATGTGGGAAACCCCTTCTGAACAAGACGAAATATTCGTCTATGATACTATAAATAAAAAATATGAAAACCTCGGATTAAAAGTTACAGACCTATATTATTTACCCAACCTAAATCGCTTACATTTTGGGATATGGTTTAATAAGAGCGATAAGGAGGATCATTTACCGTCCTATATTTATGAAATCATATTAGTAGATGAAAAAGGAAATGAATATAATGCAAATAGATTCCTAAACAAAAAAGGTGTTTTTGATATTTTCCAGTATAGATCTGCTATAGATCTGAATCTTAACCAAATAGAAGAACTATACATGTACGTTTACCCCGTACAAGAAGTGGATGGAAAGGAAGTAAAAAGAGAACCAGAAATAAAGCTTATTTACTCAAATAAATGATGAGTTTCTTAAATAGATAATAAATAAGAGCCAAAATCCCATTAACTATATAAGAGAGAATGTTGATCATGCTTCTCTTGTAAAACATCTAGCTTCGGTTTAATTTTCTGAGACCCCCCTTGGGTGGTCTTCTTTTTTCTAGTATGTTTAGTCAAAACACACAATGCTGAGTAAATCATAGTAAAATTCCAAAAGTGGATCTCCTGAACTAAATACTTTTACTGTATAACCTCTAGAAATATATCTGGTGGCTCTCTAATAGGAACCTAAAAATCTTGATTACAGAAATTGGGTCTCATCGTTTTTTGTAATCAGGATTTTTTTCTGAACCCTCTTAACCTATTTAATTTTTCAAGCCAATGGCTAACTACATCGCCCTGTCGACAAAAAACATCCTTTATTAGTCCATGTCCATGGAGGACCTACAGGAATGAGTTATTCCATACCGAACCTGACAAACCAGTACTGGACGAGCTGAGGATTTGCGGTAATCGATATCAACTACGGTGGCTCGACTGGATATGGACGGGAATATCGGGAGCGACTCAAAGGAAACTGGGGAATTGTGGACGTACAAGATAGTGCGAATGCCGTTCGCTATTTATCGAAAGAGGCGAGGTGGATCCGGATCGAGTTGCCATTGCTGGAGGTAGTGCAAAAATAAGTGCCTGACCCCCGATACGTTAATCCATAAACGTATGGAGGCAGGCACTAAATTTATTCTAAGTATTCAGAACATTATGCATATTTTTTGATAAAATAAAAACAGCTAGTCCAATAATTTAATAGGAGGGCAAATGACTATGACCCAACCAACCACTTCACCCTATGGAACCTGGAAATCTCCCATTACAACGGATCTAATTGTACAAGGCACAACTCCTCTTGTTCAGGTCACCTTTCATGGAGAGGATTTATACTGGATTGAGGCACATCCTTCTGAAGGAGGCCGCAATACCGTGATGCGGAAAGCTTCGGATGGTTCCGTTTCTGAACTTACTCCTGCACCGTTTAATGTTCGTACCCGTGTTCATGAATATGGGGGTGCACCCTTTATTGTAAATGACGACCATCTTTATTTCTCCAACTTCGATGATAATTTACTCTACATACGCAACGAGAATCATGAAATTCGTCCCATTACAACTAACTCTGCTCACCGGTATGCAGATGCAACCATCGATTCTTTACGTGGTCGTTTATACTGGGTTCGAGAAGACCATACGGAATCTGCTATTTTTGCAGAGACCACGATTGTTAGCATGGATCTAGACGGAAGTAATGAACGGATTATTGTTTCTGGCAATGATTTTTATTCCAATCCTCGCATTAGTCCAGATGGCAAACAGCTCGCCTATCTAACCTGGAACCATCCTAACATGCCTTGGGACGAAACAGAGCTTTGGGTAGCTGATTTGAATGAGGACGGATCGGTTTCGAATGCTAAAAAAGTTGCAGGTGCGCCAGGTGAATCTATTGTTCAACCAGTCTGGTCTCCAAATGGCGTCCTTTACTTTGTCTCAGACCGAACCAACTGGTGGAATATCATGCGGGTAAAAGGAGATGACGTTGAAGCTATTTGCCCTATGGATGCTGAATTCGGATCGCCAAGCTGGGTATTTGGTATTTCCGATTATGATTTTATCAATGAAACTACTATTATAGCGGCCTACACACAAAGCGGAGCCCGCCACCTTGCAATGATTGATGTGGAAAGCGGCGAATTAACTTCTATAGAAACTGGGGATACGGCATTTTCTTCTATTCACTCAAATGGAAAACAGATTGCTTTTCTCGCTGCGTCACCGACGAATTTTCCTCGAATCATCCGATTAAATGCATACGGTGGAAAATTAGAAGTTATAAAAGCGTCATCAGAACTAGCCTTGGATCCAAGCTATCTATCCCTACCCGTGCCTATTGAGTATCCAACGGAAGGAGAAAAGACAGCTCATGCCATTCTATACCGTCCAAAGAATGCGGACTACATCGCTCCTGCAGATGAAAAACCGCCATTATTAGTACATGTCCACGGCGGACCTACGGGAATGAGTTCTTCCATACTGAACCTGACAAACCAGTACTGGACGAGCAGAGGATTTGCGGTTGTTGATATCAACTACGGTGGCTCGACTGGATATGGACGGGAATATCGGGAGCGACTCAAAGGAAACTGGGGAATTGTAGACGTACAAGATAGTGCGAATGCCGTTCGCTATTTAATAGAAAAAGGCGAGGTTGACCCAGATCGGGTTGCTATTGCTGGAGGCAGTGCAGGTGGATATACGACATTGGCCTCTCTCATATTTACAGATGTGTACAAGGCAGGGGCCAGTCACTATGGCCTAAGTGAGCTAGAGATCTTTGCGAAAGAAACGCATAAATTTGAATCCAGATACATGGACGGCTTGCTTGGACCTTATCCCGAAGCAAAAGAAGTCTATTACAATCGTTCACCAATCAATTTCACAGATCAACTATCATGCCCGGTAATTTTCTTTCAAGGACTGGATGACAAAATTGTCCCTCCGAACCAAGCAGAGCTAATGGTTGAAGCGTTAAAATCAAAAGGATTACCGGTTGCTTATCTTGCGTTTGAAGGTGAAGGGCATGGCTTTCGGATGGCAAAAAATATTAAGCGATCTCTGGATAGGGAGTTTTATTTTTATAGTAGGGTGTTTGGGTTTGATGCTGGTGATGAGATAGAGGCTGTTGAGATTGAGAATTTGTGATGAAATAAAAAAGAGTATGATTATACGTCACTATAATGGAGGCAATTACAAATCCTATAAAATGAGCAACACCGTTTGGAGTAATTTTGTGGTCAGATAAAGTTACCCCGGGAATTCCTAAAGATATTTCGATGAAGGAAGTTTATAGGTGTTGATTCATCATTGCTGTATTACAAGAGTCTTATAAAATTTATCCTCAGACGTACTTTTCAAGGCACCAGCAGGATACTCTAAATGCTCGAAGAAGGAAAGGGAATTATGATTCTTCCCCAAAAAAGCAATTGACTCCACTGTAAATAGGTGTACCGCTAGCCACTAATATCCAAAAGCAGCAGTATTTCATTTTGAGATTCTGCTGCTTTTTTTATTCATTAAAAGCGCTAGACTACAAATTAATGAATACTTCAACACATCTGGAGTCTTGCACCAAAGTAACAAAATTCATCCTCAATTTTCTTTTAGTTCATAACATCATTTTATGACCTTCAATAACTACCTTCCTTCAAATCCTGCTGGAGGTGTTTTAATATCAGGAAATGGCTCTGGCTTAGATTTAAGTTTAAATACCGATGGATCTAACTCGAAAATGCTAATAGCAATTTGTTGATTTCCATGTACATGTGCAATGATACGCTGGTGTTTTGAAAATGGTGCCTGAACAGTCGAACCTCCAAATTCACCTGTATTAGCAAGTATTACAGGTTGATACATATGATAATGCAAGTAACTAACCATGTTATCAAAAGTTTGGATATCTTTGTTCATTGCAGAGATAATAAAGACATCAGAAACATCTCTTAAATCAGCAGCAATTTTCAAGTCTGTAGCATCATAGCAAATAGATCCAGATATTCTAATAGGTTCATTTCCATTGTTTTCTAATTCAATTATTACCTGGTAAGGTCGATAAGACTGGATATCCATATTTCTTTCCGACTTAGTCATGTGCTGTTTTCCTTGGTAGATGTATTTAAACTCCCTACCTGAGGTGTTTTCTGACCTTAGAAGCCATAAGGCTTGGTTAATTGGTTTTGATACATAAGTTGGTTGTAAAAAAGTTAAACCGGCAAATATATGAGCATTAGTTTCGTCCGATAACCCCCGTAGTATATCAACATCATCTGGATTTATAGATAGTTCAGGGAATACAATTAAATCTACACCATCAAATAAATCCTCATTACTATTCTCATTCAGAGGCTTTCTTGCACATATAGTTGATTTTACTTGTTTATTTACTAATTGACAAACAGATGCTAAGTGATCTCGATGCTTTTCTCTATAAAATCTATTCCAATTTGTGGGATCTTTTTCATTAAAATCATTTAACTGCGGAAGAAGAGGCTGGACAATTGCAAACCGAATTTTTGAATTACTATCTTTTGAATGTCTTGAAACAGGCACAGTATAGACTGGTGTATGTGTCAATTTGCCGAATATTTCTTTTTGATGCTCCAGTCTTTTGCCTATAATAACTTTTAAATCTCCTATCTTGCTAACACCATACCAATCTTCAATAAGAACTTCTCTATATTTTATTCCGGGCCATCTTAGTAACCTATATAAAAATTCTGTAAGCCAAGGTGTGATAGGTATTGGTTCTTCTACTAGTCCTTTTCCGTAGTTAATCATAGAAAATTTACGAGTATACGCAGTTGATTTTAACCCTCTATAAACGCCAATGTCTTCTTTTTGAATGAAAGTATTTGTTGTAAAGTCAAAGTCGCCTGTCATACAAGCTCTTAAAATTGCACCAAGATTATACATCCATTTATTACTTTCCTCAACCCAAGTGGGTGGTTCCAATAAAAATTTATTTCCCTCATTTTGTTTACTCCATTGCACTTTTAAATCACAATAGGAGGGATTTTGAACTTCTTTCCAGTTTTTACAATCAACAATAATATCTGCTACTCCTCTTCCCTCTTTCAGATTCTTAAAAGTATCAGAATTCTCTAAAATAGCTGCTGCAAGCAAAAGAAGTGCATTTTCTTGTTTGAAAGGATTATTTTTACTACTAATTACTTTTATTAACGGAATAGGTTCCTTAATATTAACATTAAAGTCAGAATTTTTATTTGCCATAACATAGGACCTTATACTGTTTGGTATAAAGTTTTTCCAATTATAACTTTTTACTCTACTAGCTTGGTAAACTTCCTTAAACAAATCAGGTCTGTTTATCAACAATGATTGAATCAAATATTTTTGGTCGTGGTCATCATTTAAGTCATTCAACCAATTGATAAACCAGGTAGCATATTTTTCTTTATTGGGATTTAATTGTTGAGCAATAAAAGATGTAGCTAGTTTTAATGATAAATGGTTATTTTTACTTGTAACGTAAAGAGAAGCATCATGTAACAACCTATATAAACCAAGTTCCTTTTCATTCTCTTCAATAGAAAATCCATAATCTCCATTCGTAATTAAAAATAAAATTGCTTGTTGCTTTAAGTACCACGGAATATTATTCCCTTTATTTATCAGTCTTTTCGCAAAAGATGCTAGCTGTTCCCGAAAACCAGCTAAATTTACAGATTCAGGATAATCGTATTCAGATTTATACCCTATACTAATTGATGCTGCTCTTAGAAGATCTGATGAAACATACTCTGCAGTCTTTATTTCATCAAATGAACTAGATTCACTAAATAACTTTAATTCTAATCCTTCAAGCACCGGGTTTAATAGTGTAACATCTGGATATAACTCATAACCACATTTTAAAAGCAAAGATAAAGATGGATTTTCTGCCCAAAATGAAATTAACTTTCGTGCAACAGTTTCAATTTCGTGGTTTAGCAGTTGACCAGCTGTTATAGATTTTGAACCTATTTCACTAGCTGCAACTTTTTCACTATGTACAGTCATACTTTTTTTTAGCCTTAGTGTTTTCACAAGTCGTGTTGCACTAAAACGTTTTAATGTATCGTCACGAATGTCCATAAAGGGGAGAAAAATTCTTGAAAGTCCCAAAGCATTTCCTTTTTTCATTTCCTTTTCTTCTAAGGAATCTGAAATACTAAGTAACCCAACTAACTCTCCAATAACTTGTTGAAGTGAATCAGCATCAGGTGTACCACTTATTCCATGCTGGATAGTGTTCATTACTGTAGAAATATTGCTTTTATTAGATAATTGATTATATGAAACAATACTTGACTTATCCTCATTTATATCAATGACTTTTTCATTATCACACTTTATTTCTAACAAATGCTTTTTCAGTAAGTTGTTTATTAAATTTGACATTGTTTCTTTTATTTCAATTTGATCAATTTCGCGAGGAGCTTCTACAACTAAACGTATATCATCTACATAACGACAGTAGTCCAGTACCCTAATGTCGCCTTCTTTTTCGAATCCCTCTTGCTGGTTAGTATTCTTTTTCAGATATTTTCCAACACTTCTATCAAATCTAATTAAATAAGCATTTGCAAAAAAACCGCTGGCAACAAGACCTTGAGGTAAACCTAATGAAGACCTTCCATTTTCGATTATTTTATTATTATTACTGTAGTCTTCCTTAGCCCATTCCCAATTAAAAACTTCCTTAACTTTTTTCCAAAATGCTGGTTCATCCTTAAATTCTTCTGGAAGACTGTAATAATTATAATATTCTCTATATAGGTATTTTATTTCCTCTACTAATGAGTTAAGGTCAATGTGGTTATAGAATTTACTTAAATCTAGAGAGACTACATATAACTCCTTATTGGGAGGTACAATCGGTGCATAATAATTGCATACGTTTTGTGGTCTTTTTAAAAAGACCTTATAATCATCAAAATATTGCCTATAGCTTTTGGAACTTCCCCAACTAAACTTTGCCTGTCTTCTTTTATTTAAATGTGAAACCCACTCACAATGCAATCGATTACCATAGCTATATATTTTCTCTTGCTGTGCTTTAAGAAAATCAAGTTCATCTGTTGGTCCTTGGATAGATTCTATAGCATCTGCTAAACAAAGCATAATTGCTGTAGTTACAGTTTGATCCCGAATTGATAAATGTGCTAATGGTCTTAAAGCCTGTTCTCCTTTTACATTATTCTTTCCCTTTGGATACCATAGTTTTTCATTACCATCAGGGAACACCCATTTTTGAGTTTTAGGAGCCAATACAATCCTTAACGGGGCTGGTTTATACCTATTACTTTTTAATAAATCTGTTGCATATTCCTTTAGCTTTTTTTCCAACTCAATAATCGAACAATCTAATTCTAATATATCCGCATACCAATTATGCCTTCGTATATAATTATGTGATTTTTTCCAAGCTTGTCCTAGAATTACTTCATCTTTCAAATATTCTATTCTTGGTGCAATCATTTCATATCTTTCATTTACAATACTCATTTTCCTCACCTTTTTATCACTGTTTTCCAAACAATATTATTTATATGTATCATTGCTTATTTCGACAAAATTTGGCAATTCCCTTCAAAAAAATTTTCAATTAACAAAAACCCAAGATTAGTATAAACCTTCATAAAGGTGCCTGAGCCCCCATATGTTAATCTATTAAAGTATCGGGTGGGCATTAGATTCTTGAAAAATGAAAGAATGCCTTTTTAGTCCATGTCCACGGCGGACCTACAGGGATGAGTTCTTCCATACTGAACCTAACAAACCAGTACTGGACGAGCAGAGGATTTGCGGTAGTCGATATCAACTACGGTGGCTCGACTGGGTATGGACGGGATTATCGGGAGTGACTCAAAGGAAACTGGTATGATAGTGTGAATGCCGTTCACTGTTTAATCGTAAAAGGTGAGGTTGACCCAGATCGGGCTACCATTGCGGGAGGCAGTGCAAGGGGATATACGACGTTAGCCTCTCTCGTATTTTAAGAAACGCATAAATTTGAATCCAGATACATGGATGGCTTGCTTGGACCTTATCCCGAAGCAAAAGAAGTCTATTACAATCGTTCACTCATCAACTTCACAGATCAATTATCATGACTTGTCATTTTCTTTCAAGGACTGGATGACAAAATTGTACCTCACAACCAAGCAGAGCTAATGGCGAAGCGCTAAAATTAGTGGCTTACCGTTTGCGTATATAGCCTTTGAAGGCGATGGCATAGCTTCCGAATGGCCCAAAACATAAAGCTGTCCCTAGATGGAGAGTTTTATTTTTATGGTATCGTGTTTGGATTTGAGGCTGGTGATGAGATAGAGCCTGTGGAGATTGAGAATTTGTGATTTAACAAAAAAGGTGCCAGGCCCCAAGACGTAAATAGGACAATTTCTTAGGGCAGGTACTAAGTTTTGGGTATTTGATACGGTGGGTTGGATAATGAGATTATACAGTTCTGTTAGGTGCTATTTGTAAGTTTCAACTGATTCTTTTGTTCCCACAATCCACATGACTTGGATGGTGATGGCAGATAGATTGGTGTAGTGGTGTTTTCCTAATTGAACTTTGCAAAATATGGTTAACTAAACTAGTTTTATCATTCAAACTATTGTGGTCTAAACCACCTTATTGAACAGGGACTTGGCTTTCATTTGTACATAACCGAATATTTATATGAATTAGCGAATCAGGTTTGCTAACTAGTTTAATTCACTTTTTGACTTTCTTCCAAGGTACAAAAATTCCATTATTGAATTAAACTCTTTTACTTCAGACGATTCACCGACAATTGTTCCACTCACCCTATAATGGTCAATCGCACTTTCAAAATCGTTATATAAGTTTCCGTTTTTGCTTATATTATCCGCAACTAAATTTATTCGCTCAGTGCAAAGGTCATACATATTAGGTGCTGTAGAAATAATTATTCTTGCAAGCTCTTCTCCGGCTTTTTCAATAATATCATTTTCCGCACTTTTTGTGACGGAAGGTGTAGCCTTTAACTTATCTTTCCTTTCTTCTATCCATTTTATTGCTGCATCTTTATTATGCGATTTTAAGATTGCCAAAGATAACTTATCAATTATCATGATGTTTTCAGGGTATTTACTATAAAGATATTCTAATGTTAAATGCCTTATAATAGGTGGTAAAATCGAAAATTGATGTACAACTTCCATATTGGTTCCAAACTCATATTTCTCAAAATAATCGATTAACAAATAAGCGTATAAATTGAAAAGACTGTCTATTACAGTTTTTACATCTTCTTCAATTATCTCTCTTGTAAATTGGGTATGAGTGCATTTTGAACCCATTTTATTAATAGCTTTTATCGCATTTAATAGTAGGGGATTATTTTTTTCTTCAATTCTTAATATAATTCTTTCTTCACCTAATGTAACTTTTGCTTTTTTAGGAAGGCTTAATATTCTTCTCACTATGACTTCTGCATATTGTCTTATTTTTGCGATTGTCCCCCTTCGTGAAGCACCTTCAAGATAAAAAGCATCATTTATTAAATCATTTACTAGTGCCTCGTAAGCTTCATTATTAAATCTAGTCATTATAGTTGCTCCTTTCTAAGCTTCCATGATGTAAATAGCTAACAGTAAAAGACTGCCCTTCAAATCTCAAATTCTCCAAACCCATTGGCATACTTATATCCAGTAAACCATCCTTATCACTAGTAGATTAGTCAAATGCTGTTCCACTTCGTCTTCGGGAAGAGGTTCTGAACTATAAATCATAACCTATTATTGGATACAATTCTTACCTTTTGTATCAGCAATTGGTCATCCCCACACTATTCCTTCTTTAAAGCTGGCAAAACTACTTCTAAATAGTTCTGCCAATAATCTTTATCACCTTTCTTGGCTAATGCCAATAGTACATTAACTATATTTCGAATTCCTGCTTTCTTCCTTTTGTAAAGGATTTTTTCCGTATCTTTCTATATAGAATAAAGGTTAAAAAGATTACTTTTTTGCTTGTAATCATCGTACTTTCTCCACGTATGTTTACTTTTCTTTCTATGAGTCAATAGCCAAATATCCTCATTATCATTATCAAAAAAAGCATTTTATCTAACCATAAGCAAAGACAAGAAATTTAACTTAATGTTTTGCCCAGGTTTTATTGATCCAATCAGTTATTCTTCCGATATTGATATTATTCCTAAATTAAACCTTTGCTAGCTTTCTACCCCTATGATAGTCTTTTATCAAAAGAAATAGCATTCCGTCTGATCACATATACATGTTGTATATGGTGATTCTCTATGGTTTTGCAAAAGAATATTGATCCCAAGTAGGGATGGACTTTATATAACTTTCCGATAATATAATTTTTAAATTATAGTTTTGATTAGTCTAATGTCAGTCTTTTTAACCACGTTAGTCGCAAACTCCTGACTTTTCGGTTCGAATCCTTCTAAACCTAGCCAATTAGCCACATAACTTTTTTTGTATAACCAATCTATCATTACTTCTGAATTTGGATTTGTTTACTTTACTATTGCTACAATTTTATTAAAGCCTTTTTCTAAGGCAATAGCTTCTAATTTTTCAATAATAAATGATCCTAATCCTTCTCCTTGATGGTTTGTATCAACAACCAAGGAAATTTCAAAATCATCATTTTCATAGTTTACCCAACCAAAACCTAATACCTTTTCATTTTCATCTATAAGTTTCCACCACTCTTGATTGAGTTGTAAACCTAACTCCAAATTATTCAAATTATCAAAGGTCCCATCAGCTACCTCAGCAAAAATAATTTCCTTTTCAGTGTCCCAGATTGAATGTTCTTCTTTAATTATTTCCATAATAAATTTTCCCTTCTATATGTTTTTCTTAAATCTGATGTTCAATTGTGCAATTATGGCAGAAGTTTAGTCATAGTATTTAAATAATCACTATAAGTCTTCCTAGAACATTTATTACATTGCGTGCCTAGCATAGTGAACCACCAAAGTTTTGTTAAGGAAGCAACGGGACGGTTCTGCCGCTACAGAAGCAGCAGAACCGTCCCCATACATCCATTGTCTTACCCGAACCATTAGCGCCAATTAGTACAATTGATTGCTTGTCCCTATATACTTTCTCTACTGTTAATATTTAGTTATTTTATTTTCATAAATGCTTTTCCATTTTCCTCTCAAATAAATTTATTAACGTTAGGTAACGAAATTCAAACTAATTCAGGAATTTTAGATAAGTCTTCCACTTTGATTTTATATTTTTCTTCTATTAACTTTTGATGTTTCTTTAGCAATTTAGAAACCACAATGAACAATCGACTTTCCGCTCTGCTCAATCCAACATAATAAATCCTATGTTCCTCATCATTTTCTAAATCTGGATTGATTAGAAAGTCCAACGAATTAGGGATTAATAAAACATTTTCAAATTCATCGCCTTTTGCTTTATGAATAGTACGATGATCACTCATGTCCTCTTTTAAATTTATGCATATTGAGAGATGTTTGTATGAATTAGTATTATAAAAATCTTTAGCTGCACCTGCTTTGAAACCAGCCATTGAAATATGTGGTTTCAAAATATTATAAAACTCCATAATCGCTTTAGATTCATAGTTACTATAAGTGTTTAATAGCACCTGAAGTAACGCTATAGATTTGTTAACTTGATCTTTCTCGGATAACCCAGTGAAAAGTACTTTCATTCTTTCTAATGCATTCTTATAATCACCTATTCGCGCAAATTCCACTGACTCTATAGAATTGATTATTATTTTTGGTCTATCCGGATTACTATCAAACTCTTGTAATTTAATTAAAAGTTTAGAATCTATTCCATCTAAAGAAACCATTGACTTCATTGCATTAGCTGTAGAATTATCTCTAGAAAGCGTATGGATTACGGTATCCTCTCCATACAAATCCTTAATTCTTTTATAAGCGTCTATAGTATCCCCGATAAATAATACAGGCACATCCTCATCAATATATTTATATTTATCTTGCACAATGTCATTTCGAACAAGATTTAGTAAGTCAATAATTTGATTTGAACTACGCCTATTTTCGAGGATTTGATATTCTGCCATGTTTTCTAATTGGAAGTTATTAAATTCTTCTATATTTGCACCTTGAAAGGCATAAATAGACTGCGCTGGATCACCTATAACACCAACGATTGTTTCCTTGTCTGCTATCAACTTTACAATTTTTGATTGTATAGGGTTTGTATCTTGAACTTCATCTAAGAAAAAGTATGGAAATTTCGCTCTTAAAACTTTTAATATAAATGGATTTCTTGTAATTAATACATAACTAAAGAACAAAACATCATCGTGATCAATCCTACCTACTGCCCAACTTAACTTTTTATAACTAAGTAAATCAACTTCTAAGATTTCCGCTACTTTACTTATAGAACCTGCTTTATCTTTCTTACCAATTAATTTCAAATGTCCATCAGTATCAAACATATACTCTAAATTCGAAAGCCACACCCATAAAGAGTTTTTCTTAACATCCATAAACAGTAATTGTCTTAACGAATTAGGCGGCTTTAATTCTGATACACGGCTATGATTTTCTAACCAATTTTCAACAGTAGAACGTCGAGGTAATACGGTATCATGTCCATTAACCTTATCTACATTCACTTCAAATTCATCAGCAATTAGAAATAGATACGGCTTAATAACATGCTTATACAAAAAACTATGAATTGTCGATACTTCTACTCTATTGGCTATATTAGTACCAAGTCTTTTCAAAATCGTTTCAACTGCGATGTTTGTATATGTAATACAAGCTATTTTACGAGTCTTTTCTAATCGCAAAGAATTTTTAACTGTATTTTTTATATGGTTAACTAACCAATGCGTCTTTCCTGCACCTGGCCCGGCTGTAACTTTAAAATGTTGTTCTAAATCAATACAATCGCTAGATGAAATTGTAATCAGTTTTCACACACCCATTCTATAGCTTCTTTAATATAATCTGGTACAATAAAGTCTATATAAGCGTCCGTACCTAGTTTAGCCAGATTGCCTTCCAATACATATGCTAATTCCAAAGCATTAACACCTTTACCAACCGAATTTAAATATCTAGCAGCTATTAGTGCAATTTTTTTATCATCATCTGTCCAATTTAAATCACCATGTTTTAAGGCACTTATAATTCTAGCGTTTTCTTTTGAATTACTTAACTGACTATAAAGCTCATCAATTTCTTTTCCTTCCTTAAATAGTTTCATCAAATCTTTTATTTCTTCCTTGTTTGACATTGAATCAGTTACTAATTCTTCAAGTGTTGCGTTGAAACGTGCTAAATCATATTCAAGGGTTTTACCCTGCATTTCATCTTGCAAATAGAATTTTATATTAGGTGAATATTCTAATTCTTGCTGATTAATTTTATATTCGTATTTTGCAGTGTCTATATTCATCTCAAATGGATAGCATTTTTTATAAGACGTTTTTTCAGTTGTAAGGTCTTTTCTTTCTGGATCCCTATCAGTAATACAAACTACTTTTCTATTAATTGCAGCTGAATTACTAGTGTTAAATAGATTTACGAAATGATCAAAGTATTTTCCACCTACATTTATTACTGCAACATGATTATCCTCTAGAGACTTCCCTACATATCCGGCAAAAATGGACATTAACAATTGCTCCGCTAATCCTTCTACTAATATTAGCTTTTCAGCAAAAAGCATATTAGATTTTGTAGCGTCTAAAAATCTTTGTATATACTTTTTACTTTCTTCATTAGTTCCAAAAACTTTACCTGGATAACTAACATGCGTTTCATTATCGGCTTTATATAAACAAATTAATTCGTCTAGGCTTAATGCTCCCGTTATATGAGTTGAATGGGTTGTTACAAATATTTGACGTACCTTTGTATCTTTTAAATTCTGTTTTAAAAACTTTAATAACTGTCTTTGCATTGAAGGATGTAAATGCGCTTCTGGTTCTTCTATTACAAGCATCGGAAAGACTTTAGCGTTGTTTCCTAAATACGTTTCGCTCGCATTGACTTGCATTTTTGCCAATAATAAAGACATGAAAATCAAATTATTATATCCAAGTCCATTATGTGTTATAGGTAGTTGAATTCCTGTTTGATACTCCACAATTAGTTTAAGCGATGAATAAAGTTCAATATCTGTGATGCTACCTGCAAAATTTGGCTCTGCATTATCGAAGGATGCACCTATATCTTTTGAATAAGATAAAATTTGTTTCTTTCCTTCTGACATCCTTTCATTCAGTGAGTCCATTAAATTCCTTGCTTGTTCTTCAAATTCAATTTTTTTATCTTTAATTTTTCGTTCTTTTTCATCGTCATCTAAGCCTTCATTAGATTTAATATCAAAATCCATAAAGAAGTCCAAAACGTTTTTTAATAGCGTATTTTTACCACTAAACATGTCCCTTTCGACATCCCTAATGGCATCTAAAAATTGAAAGTCGAACTTCTTCAAATACTCTCCATCTACTGTAATTTGATTCTCTAAAATTCCACCATAAATTTTGTATGTATATAAACGTAAAAAATTTCTATCAATAATCTCCCATGCTTCTATTATAGAAGTTGAAGTAGATTGCATTCTTTTGTAATCTTCGTGGTGTTTAAGTGGGAGACAAAATTCATAATGTATTTTAGCCTCATACGGCTCTTCCAACTTAGTTAGCCATTGACTTACAACGACTAAGTCATCCCCCATTAGATCTTCTTTGTCCTCTTGAGTAAGAGTGATTGAAATATTAACAATAGGCGGCTGTAATTTTAATTCTTCTAACGGTATTGTTTTATTAAAGTCATCTATGGTTATATTTTTTTTTGTAGATGGATTAAATATCAATGCCATAGCTTTTAATAAATTGGATTTCCCGGCATTATTATGACCGATAATGACGTTTATACCATCGTTAAATTCAATTATATTGGACCTGAAATTCTTATAATTTTTAATTTCTATGTTAGAAACGTACATCCTTCTAACAACTCCTTTCTACTATCGATATTTATCTAATATTCCACTTCTATTATAAAGCACTTTGTAAATAAATGGTTTTCAATAAAAGGAGCACATAAACTAAAATGAAACTAACCAATGACCCACTCTATCATTTCGATGATTTATTTAACTGATGTTTATCGGTGTAATAATTGTTCCCCGCTCTTTTGTTCTACTATTCAAATACCTGAATAAATGTCACTCTATTAAACCGATACTTTGGAAATTTTTCCTCAGTAAAATGTCTATTACCAGCAGGAATACTATCCATTTTCAAACCAAAATATCAACCACTAGTTCGTTTCTCAAAGAATGATAGCATTCCAAACACACTAACTTATTCCTAATATTAACCACCTCTTTAGAATCCCCGCAAAAAACACTGAATTTACAGGTTGGTACTTCTACTTTCATTGTCAACGAAAATCTCTACAGGATCCTTCTCATTAAGATCAAAATTTCTTCGTACTTCAACAGGTATAACGATTCTTCCTAATTCATCTAACTTCCTTACAACTCCGGTTGATTTCATGATTCTCCCTCCCAAATTCCCATTATTCTTTGATTACTTGCCGTTCAAAACTCCTATGGTTGTTAATGTTCTTCATTTTTTTACAAATCCCTCCAAATTATGACAAAAAATATAATCAATTGACTACGATCGTTCAAATAACTCTATCTTTCTAAAAAAAAACAAATTTTCTCCAAAAGGAAGCTGCCAGCTTGTGTACTCTCTCTTTTCCCAAATAGATAATAGTAGTCAAAAAGGGAGATTTCCTTGGATAATAAGAAGATTCTAATGCGAATTTTAGGGAATCGTTTAAGAATGAGGAGAAAAGAGCTAGGCTTTACATTAGAGGATGTAGCTAAAAGAACACTTCTTAGCGATAAGTATATAGGTCAAATTGAACGCGGAACTAGATTGCCAAATCTTGATACACTTTACTTAATAACTCTTTCCTTAGAAACGAGTCTTAGTTGTATCCTGGATGAAATTGAATATGAAGTTAAAAAGATGAGAAAATGATTAACTACATGAGTACAATGAATGCCTGATACCATTGAAAATACCTTTTCAAAATAATGAGTTTCCTCTTCCTTATTTTACCTTTTAGTATAACTAGGTACTCCTAAAGAGTATTGAAACAACACACAATCTATCATCTCTCATTTTTCCCTACTGATAAGTGAATTGTCATCTCGACTCTTAATCTAAAACTTTTCAGTACCACCCCCTATCATCTTTATTTTCTTTTCTATCACCCAAATTATCTACAAATAAATAAGTAAGGAGTGAACTTTTCTTGAGAGTCATTTTAGATCACTATGACATTCAGTCAAACACGTTTGCTTTAATTCCAGTCAAACACATGAACTATTGCACCAAAGTTATTGAAAAGGATCGAACTATTTTTGTTCGAAAACCACCACTAAAGATTATTAAAGAAGCATGCCTCCATGGATATTCCACTTACGAGGGTAGAAGGAGTGCTATTATGTACCTTACTGGATTTAGGCGTAAGGTTCCCATCCCCATCAATCTTCAGCTAAACCTCATCGCCTTCCCTACTCTTTCACCTACCCAACTCGATTGCATTTGGATTTTTTCCAGCCACGTAAAATCCCTACAACAATTAGAATCTGCTAAAAACAAAAACCAATCTATTTTAACCTTTATAAATGGTCAAGAACTCCTAATAAACGAATCAGTATTCGTCTTGGAAAAGCAAATACAACGAACAGCTTATTGTAAGGATATCATTTCTAGAGATACATCTATTATTTAAATAAATGTTGGAATCCTCCACTCCCTCTCATTATTACAGCTTTTCTTTACCCTTTCTATTTCAATTCAACTATCAAAAAAATCGAGTTGCTCAAATGAATAAACTACTAATCAATGAAAATCCCCTCCTAGTTCTTCCTTCACTTGCTATGAGACTAGGTCTATATCAAGCAATAGTTTTACAACAATTCCATTACTGGATGCAAAAGAGTTCTTGTAATTTGAAGGGAGAAAATGGGTCTACAACACCTATGATGAATAGAATGAGAATTTCCCCTTTGGTCCAGGTCTACTGTGATTCGAATCATAAAAAAGTTAGAAAAACTAGGGTACTTAATTAGTCAGAATCTAAATAAGAAATCCTTTGATAACACGAAATGGTATACGCTCAATGTTGATTTATTAGAGGAAGGAAAAGCTTCTGGGGGTAAGCCAACACCCCTGCCTATTCAAAGTGACCAGCTATCTAATCAAGATGATCAGACAGCTAGTCAAAATGACCATGCCACATGCTCATCTTTGATAGATGACGTATGTAACATGAACAGACCAATACCAGAGAATACTACAGAGATTACTACAGAAATAAAAGAAGAAGAAGAAGAGGATGATACGTGCGCAGATCAGTCGAACCCATTTCAATTCTTCAAGCAAAATGGATTCGGCACAATTGGTAATTATATCGCTGAAAAAATTCAGGAATGGTGTGAAGCTCTTTCGGACGAGCTTGTGTTAGAAGCAATGAAAATAGCAACTGAAGACGGGGCAAAATCTTGGTGTTACGTGGAGTCAATCTTACATAACTGGGTTGATAAAGGCGTTTCCTCTCTGGCAGAAGCGGAAGCGTTTCAACTTTGGTATAAGGAAAAGAAAAGCACCCAGTTACGCATCCATTCTTGTAGAAAAGAACCCATACCTGAGTGGTTTGAATCGGAGAAAAAGAGACGACAGCAGAGCTTTCAAAGGCAGGTTGAGGAAACGTTTGATTTTGAAGAAGAACGTCGAATGTTGGAGATTGAGCTTGGGAGGAGACATAACAGTTAATTCAGTCTTAGTGGAAGAAGCCTTGAAAGAAAAAAAGCACCTAACACCTCTTCGCTTTAACACTTTAGTCAAACGGGGGTCAGGCACTGAAACTCAAATAATGTAAATAAAGGTTTTTGCATCTGCTTTAGTAGATTTTTTCTCTCTCCAGATACTCATATTCAATTTTTCTTTCTTCAGTATTTCCAAGAGACATAGGGACAAGAAACTTGTCCCACATTGTTGAATACTAACTTATCGGAACATTTATCTGTCCCTGCGTCCCCTTTATGAATTGTGAACAAGAATCGCTCTTTCTATTTATATTTTCTTTTAATTTTCGGTACAATCTCCGGAAGTACTTTCATGAGCTCCATATTATGTTCCAATAGGTTACTAGTTTTCGGGTTTTCAATCGAACCATAATCAACATTACTTGTTAATTCATCAATATAAGGAATATCCTTCGGATTCGCTGTTGAATAGGCTTGTACCGATTTCTCAAATATTATTTCATCAAGCCCCCACTCTCTGGACACTTTATAAATTTCATTTTTTAATTTGTTTCGCTTCCATGCTTCATATGCTTCATCAAAATTCACATCACTAGCTACATTCCCAGGTTCTAATTCCTCTTCAACAAATTGCTTCAGTAGCTCTGCTTGATCAAAATCACCCATATTACTTAATTCTTCAATATGTTGATAAATAATACGTAATGTTTCTGCATCCACTGTTTGTTTTCCATCTGTTGAAGTGGCTTTATCCCCGATTAATTGAATAATATAATACGCATCAATTTTTTGTGTACCAGCTAGCTTTGCTTCACCTAATGGTAATACTGGTAAATCTTCTGGATCATCGTCCGTATTATCATCTCTTGTTACGTTTCGATATGCACCAACATAACGCATCCATTCATGTTCTGTTATACCAAATGCTTCATCTTCCCAAGCAAATTCATAATATTGCTGAATCGTATTTAGTTGACTGTTTGCCTTTTTAAAAGCTTTTACGAAGATTTCCTTTGCCTCTTCATCTCTTTCTAATGTTTGCCATGCCGTTGGATTTTGTAATATCTGTATCACTTCTTGTGAGTATTTTACAAATTCATCTACTGCTACAGGATAGGGTTCTACAATTGCTTTACTACTCTTTCCACCACTTCCATATAGAATTAATGCATCATTTACTGTTTCTTCCGTTATTCTTGGGTACTGGAAGTTGACAATCGTACCAAATTCCTTTTCCTTCCCATAAATTCGATTTGTGCGTGAATATGCTTGAATCAATCCTTGTAATGCAAGTGAACGATCTACATATAACGTGTTAATAAATTTAGAATCATAACCTGTTAGTAACTGATCTGCAACAATAACAAGGTCAATGTTTTTCGGATTCCGACCACTTCCACCACGTGTTGCTCGTTCAACGACATCTTCATAATATGCATCTTCACCTCGTCGTTTATCACCGTAAGCATATTCAATTCCAGTGAAAGCTGCATAATCTTTGAACATCGTTTTAATTAATTCTGGATCAGTAGGTTCTTTATCTGCATCTGTTCCAAAACTAAATGTCATCGCCACGTTAATAGCAATATCATCACGTTCCGCTAATTGCTTTTTAAACTCTTCATAGTAAGCTATTACTCGATGTTTAAATGCGACCGTCAAAATAGCATTGAAAAACTTATGTTGTGATTGATCTTCCCAGTTGTTTAATATTTCTTCAACCACTCTTGGAATATGTGTCTCATCATGATAAAACAATATTTTACGTTTTTTTGCTTCTTTTTCAACTTCTAACTCAGAAAGTTCATATACTTGTCGTACCAGTTTTCTTTTTGGTGTGTCAGGTTGCTCAGTTAGTTTATATTCAACAATTTGCTCACGTAATGTATCGTAACTTTCAAATTCTCCGGTATTTATGTAGTCAACATGAAAGCCTAATACGTTTTTATCTGCAATTGCTTCATCTATCGTATATTGGTGCAATAGTGGTCCGAAGAGCTTTTCTGTTGTATCAATAAGTTCACTCTTCTCGTTGATCATACCTTTAATCTTATTCTCGTCAAATAAGGGTGTCCCAGTAAACCCATAAAACAGACCATTTTTGAGGAAGTAATTTTTAATGGTTACCATCATGTCACCCATTGTCGTTCGGTGAGCTTCATCAATTATAAAAACAATTTTCTTATTTGCTAAACTTTCATCCTTCGCTTCAACTAAATCTTTCACAAGATTATTTAATTTAAATGTTGTCGTTACAACGATTCCTGTACTAGCAGATGATAAAAGTTTACGTAATTGAAATGTATGTGCTGTATCATCGACTGTTACTGATTCGTATTGTGCATATGCTTTGAAATTATCACTCGTACGACTATCAAGTTCTTTCCGGTCTACTAAAAAGACAACTTTATCAAATCCTGCTCTAGTTGATAAAAATAGAGCGGTCTTAAAACTCGTGATTGTTTTTCCAGAACCTGTTGTATGCCAAACAAATCCTCCATGAGGAATTTTATCCGCATTATCCCAGCATAGGGCAGCACCTTCAACAGCTTGCAAGGCATGTACTTGATAAGAGCGTAATAACATATGTTTACGGTTTTCCTCTTCTCTTGCTTCATCAATTACTAAATAATCGCCAACCATTTGGTGTGCCATCGGAATCATTAAGAAGTGACCAATAACATCTTCCCAATGGTTAATAGGTCGATTATATTTGTCTGCCCAATGAAATACAAAGCTTGGATTAAACGCTTTAATTGACTTTGGTGTTGCAAAGTAACGAGTAGCTACTTCAGATGTCATCACCATCATTTGTGAAAAGGCCATGAAATTATTCACATATTCACCATCTGCATAATAACGTTTAAATTGATTAAATGCTTCTTCTAAGGACTTATCTGTACGCTTTTGCTCAATATTAATGAGTGGCAGACCATTAATGAGTAAAACGATATCAAAACGATTTCCGTTCGGTGTTTCCACTTCTCTTGCGATATTATAACTCGAATCTCCACCACGCACTTGTGCCTTTTTAAAGATGGTCAATGTGATTTGTTCGCGTGTAACGTTTGGATGAGAATCTCGATAAATGCCATCAATTTTCCCAGTCGATTGTTCCATTGCCAATAACTTTGCCGCTTCATAACTGTTTTCAATTTGCGATACTTTTGCCATCACTTGGGCAAATTCATTATCTGTTAAAGGAACACTCTCCAAGACATCTGCATTCATTCGGTTTAGTTCCCCACGCCAATGATTGACTAAATCTTGTACGGTTACTTTTTGTTTATTCCCATTAAGAAAATCTGGTGCGTTCCATTTATATTGTTGCAGTTTTGCAACGAACTTATCTTGAAAAGCTTTCTCCGCCGCATTCTTTCGCCTACTACTCATTGAATAGCCTCCTCTCTACACAAACATTTCTTCTAAAAAAGCCACTTTCATTTGCTTTAGTTTTTCTAGCTTAGCTTCTTCTGTCGTAATTTGGTCATCTAAATTTTTGAAAAACTGACCGATTTTTTGTTGTTCATTTTTATTCGGAATAAGTATTGTAAGATTCCTTATTTTATATAATGAAATAAACTTTTGTGTTCCTCCATCCATACCATCGATTAATTGCTTTTTTAGAAAATTTGATTGAAAAAAGTAATACAAATATAATTGATTAACTTGTTTTGTGTCTTTAATTAAAGCAACGTTTTTAATAGCAAAATAAGGCTCTTCCCTAATAAGTGCAATATTTCCTACCGTACCAATCATACCCATTAAAATATCGTTAGTATCAACTTTAGACCGTTTGTTTATTTGATTAAAATCTTCTTCAGATATATATTGAATATCTTCATAATTTATATATCCATCACTAACATTTTTTGAGGTTATAAATGGATACCCTTCTGAATAATACTTTGGTGAATCATGAGTTCCATCTCTAACATCAGAAATATTTGACAAAAGTTCATTCGCCCATTCGTCTTCAAACCCTTTAAATCTTCGCTTCGGTACGGTTTCGTCTTCTTGTGGGAACATTTCTGTTAAATAAGCAGACTTTAATGCATTTAGTTTAGTAATCTTACGTTCTTGATTTGTAATTCTTTCATCTAAAAGCTTAAAAAACTCACCTATTTTTTGTTGTTCTTGGACTGATGGAAGTAAAACTACTGTTTCTAATACTTTAGCCTTCGATATATTATATCTTGAAATACCTTGAGCTAAAATCTCCATTTGTTTTCTATACGAATTTGCTCTTAGCATATACCCTATATAGTAATAATCAAATTTAATAGTTGGTCGAAACCCAAAACAAAAACTATTTAGATATACATTTGGTCTCTTATCTAGCCATACTGAGGACATACCCACCTCATTAGGCGTTTCAGAAGATGTAGTAAATAATATATCACCATATTCCAGCTGTGTTTGTTTATCATCACGAACCACTTTTTCCGTTAAATTGATATTCGAAATAGTATTATTAAAAACATTCATATAAGTAACAAATTCAGCTGTTCCATGTCCAAAGTCATTTTTTGTTTTTCCGGACAATCCAGAAAATGTAGATCCAATACTTCCCAAATCAATCTCTTTCCACTCCCCCACGAACCCTTTAAACCTTCTCTTAGGAAACAATCTTTTTTCATCCTTCATTCCGTCACCACCAATTCTTGTAACATTGCTTCAAATTGTGCTTCTAGTGATTTACTTTCCTCTTCAATTATTTCTAATGTACTAGTATATCTTTCCTTTAAATTTTTCAAGGTATCCAGTTCATTTTTAAGAGGTACTTCTACAAGTTTTGTGATGTCTCCTATTAATTGACCAAACCACTTTTTATACATGAGTTGATCGATTTCTTCATTCGTTAAGTTTGCAATTCTTTCTTCAACTTGTTCAGTTAATGTTTTTTCTTTTTCTCTAATCGCTTTGCTTAAAGATGTTCTTTCATCCAATAGTTGTCTAACCTTGTCTAATAAAACATATTCATCCGAATCTTTCGCAACCTTCTTTAATTCTGCTTTTACCGCTGATAAAGTAAAGTCGTCTTCTCTAGCATTTAATGCATCTCCCAAGATTTGCGATTCTTCACTTTCTTCCACTTTTGCTGCTTCAACGAGTTCATTTATTTCATCATTAATAGCTGCCAAAGCTTCTTTTTGTGTTTCCACATCACGTAGTTCTTCTGTATAGAGCTCGTTTAATATAAGCTCATTCGGTACAATTGCTCCAACCCAACCATATTGTTCTGTTCGCTTCGTTTTACCAGAACCTTTTGTAACCATATTCGCTTCACGTGTTTTTCCTACTGTATAAAAGTCACTAATCGCAATTTTCTCTGTATCTTTGGATAATAAATTTTCCCATAACTCCGCAATAATTTGATAACCATCATACGTATTAACGTGATTATATTGTTTTAATAGTTTTTTAATTTCCGATAACATTTCTTCTTTTAATGGTTCAATATCATTTACATCAGCTACTGCTTTTAACTTTCCCCAATATGTATCCATATAGACTTTCGTTACTTCTGTTAATGCCTTGATTTGATTTTGTACGTTTTCATGTGTCAACACTTCTTCTGATAAGTCTTCAACTGATTGTGTTAATTCCACATAGCCTGGACGTACTTCAGTAAGCGCATTATATAAAACATCTTTCGTCATGTCGTGTAGCACTGATAGTGTATTAATTTGGCTTAATGGGATGCCACCATACAAATGTGCATCTACATCATGGGCAATATCTTCTTCTACTGCTTCAATATAACGTGGAATATTCAAGTTATATTCATTTTCTATAATGTCTTTTTTTGTAGCTAGATAACTATACCCAGGTTCACTCGTGCGTTCAATATATGTATCAACAATTTTAGCAATATCCTTCTCTTGTAAGACATGCTGCTTTCCTTCTTTTACAAAGGATTTAGAAGCATCAATCATTAGAACAGGATCATCTAGCTTTCGGTTCTTTTTCAAAATCATCACAGTTACAGGAATGCCTGTATTGGTAAATAATTTATCTGGCAAGCCAATAACTGTATCAATATAGTTTTTCTCTAATAGTCGTTTACGAATTTCCCCTTCTGCCCCTCCACGGAATAACACACCATGTGGAAGTACAATTGCCATTGTACCTTCTTGACCTAAATGGAATAAACCGTGTAACAAAAATGCATAATCCCCTTTAGAATCTGGTGGTAAAACGCCAGCAATTTCAAATCGTGGGTCTGTTACTTTTAAGTCTTCTTGATTCCAATTTTTAACTGAATATGGTGGGTTCATCACGACCGCATCAAACTGAACACCTTCATTTGGGCGATCCGGATCTTCGGGCCAATCTTGTCCAAGTGTATCGCCATTTTTCACAGTCATTTTTTCCGGTCGAACACCATGTAATAATAAATTCATTCGTGTTAAGTTATATGTAGCTGTATTTTTTTCTTGCCCATAATAATGGAGATCTTTTCGATTATCTTCTGTTAGATATCGACTAACCGTTAAAAGTAATGATCCTGACCCGACAGTAGGGTCATAAATCGATTTAACCTTCGTAGTTTTAGCAACAATTTGTGCCATGACTTCACTTACTTGACGTGGCGTATAGAACTCTCCAGCTTTTTTTCCCGATTCCATCGCAAACTGACCGATTAAATATTCGTAAGCATCTCCTAACACATCACCTTTTTGGAGTACAACCATATTTAAGTCAGCAAATAATTCAATTAATTTACGAATATTTTTGCTTCGAGCGTTCAAGTTACTTCCTAAAGCAGTGTCTGTTAAATCAATCGTAGAACTAGAAAAAAGGCCTTTAAAGTCATCGATATCTCCAGTTGTAGCTACCGTACGTTCAAAACTTTGTAAGCTCTCTGTTACCTTCTCTAATTCAAACGTGCCTTCACGAATATCTTTTAACCACGTCTGGTATAAGTGTTTAGGTAAAACATAATATCCAAGGACATTTTGAATCATATTGATGAGATTGTCCCCATAATTTGCATAAGCCTCTTCATAAGCTTGGACAATTTCTTCCTCATTCCCTTTAGCACCACTTGTTTTGACAAATGTTTCAAGTGTTTTATCACTAAGGAATTTATAGAACATTAAACCTAACATATAATCTTTATAACGGCTGGCATCCATAGAACCACGAAGGTCATTGGCACCATCCCATAGTCTTCTTTTAATATCATCAGAAGTAATCATTTCTTTTCCTCCCTGTTTATGCTTACATTTTTCAAAGTTTCTAAATTATCATTATTAAGGGTTTGGCATGTAAAAAAGGTCTCTTCTATCCATTTTAATCGTTACTTCAAGAAATGGGAAATAGCTTGATTCTATAGCTCTGCTTGGTATATACAAAAGATTTATCGAAGTAGCTAATGTCCCATATATTTCATTTTACAATTTACACCATTTGCATGCAAAGTTACCTAAGCGTCTGGGTAAAAATCCAAAAGTCGTCAGTGAACGTTTGGGACATACATAAGTTGGTATCATTCTAGATATTTAATCATATAAATGGACCTGCCCCCCAGTACGTTAAGCTATTAACGTATTGAGGGACAGGCCCATAATCTTCAGTCCAGCTTTAATTCTTAGTAAAATGGTGCCTGACCCCCAGTACGGTAATATATTAAAGTACTGGGGGGCAGGTACCAAAAATACTATATTTTAATAACGAACAAAAAGACCAGCTTACTAATTTTGTCTTCAAAATAGTAAAATGGCCATTCCTAATGTTAATTACTTTTTAAACTAATCCTGCTAACCGGCTCAATCCCCATCTCCTCAAGCTTCTCCCAAAGTGAGGACATCGCCTTTTCACGATCCAAATAAAATTGACTCCCTCTAATACGCCAAAACGTCCAACCCACTCTCTCTAGTACCCTTTGACGCTCCATGTCTTCTTCCCATTTGTCTAGACCATGCCAAGCATCACCATCACACTCAACTGCTAATCGATTTCGCATTCCTTCAATTACCAGATCAATTTTCTTACCAACAGTTCCTACTTTGACCTGTGGTATAACTTTGTATCCCTTTGCTGTAATTATTCTGAATACATCTTCCTCGAACTTAGAATCAAATTCATTTTTCACTTCTTCAATTGCTAGTTGAACTCTATGTGGTTCTTGGCAGTATTGTAGCAGTTTATATCTTACACACAATGGATTTAACTCTGATAAATCTACTGAATGGAATAGAAGCATTTGGTCTCTAGCTCTACTTGCTGCAACATTAAATCGTTGTTGTGCGTCCCTTTTAGTCATAGCCGCAAAGCGAACATTTGAGGCTGCCACCATTGATAAGAAAATGACATCCCGCTCATCACCTTGGAATGAATAGGAATCTCCACAAATGATTCCTCTATCAATCATTTCTTCTTCACCAATTTTTTCTCTGAGCATGTTCTCTATTAACTTCGCTTGGTCATGACCTTGTAAGGAAATAACCCCCATTGATTTCTCTCTATATCTTGGGTCTTGGCAGCATGTAGCTATATAATTTACTATTGCTTCTGCTTCAGGTTCATTTATAGCTTTCTTTGTATCTTCCCTGCGATATCCATCCATAACTCTGATAGCTTTTACTGGTGGTTCTAGGACTTCATTCCCTGAAGGTAGCCTTAGTGGATCAATCAATCCATTGTACATAAAGTCATTACTGAACTGAATAATTTCAGGTACACAACGGAAGTGTTCCTTTAAGATAATTTTACTATCATATACTCTGCTTGCTGTATCATAAAGACTTGTTTTCATCTCGAACTGTAACTTGTTCGGTATGTTATACAGATGTCTTTCAATGAGTTCATGTACCTCACTAATATCAGTCCCCACACTATCAGGACTTATTTGATTGTCATCTCCAACAATTACAGCTTTCTTTCCTCTTAAAAGAGCACTTAATGAAAACAGCGTGCTTTGACTACTTTCATCCACAATAACTACGTCAAATAGCTCATTTGTTAACTCAATATTTTCAATAACTCTATTTATAGGCATGATCCATACCGGAATAGCACCACGTGCCGTTTTCATTTCTTTACTTGCTTCTTTTCGATATACACCAGCATACTTTCCTGTTCCCTTTCCAATTCTTTGAATGGCTTTCAACCAGGCAAATAAGCTTCGCTTTTGCTCTCTTGATGTTCGTTCCAATTGAGATTTCCAAGTAGATTCCGCTACTATTTCTTGAATCAGTTTTGATTCTTTTTTACGTTCTCTTTCTTGCTCAAGTTCCAAATCTTCGAGCTTTGGCCTTGAATGTATGTCTTTTAACCAATGGTCTACTTGACTCCATTTCCAAGCTAAGTCTATATCGTCTGGTGGTTGTAATTGGATACTTTCCCCATCGTTTTCAAGCAATAGTTCAACCCATCTAGGAGCAACAGAATCAAGTTTTTCTTTTAAACTTACAAACTTATTGTAATCCTCTTCTAATCCCTCAAGGCGAAGAATTTCATTATAAGAGCTTCTCCACAAGTCGATGTCTTTTTCTTTACAAGCTTTATACAAGTCCTCATTTAAAGGATGAAGGTTCGTATTTGAGTTTTGTTTATGAAGATAATCAAAGATTTCCTGGAAGAATGTATTTGCTTCTTCCCACTCTTGTTTATTTAAGAGTGCACTTAGTCCATCTAAGATTATTTCATAGGTTTCAGTTTCGGACCATTTTAACAATTCCGGAACGCCTAAATCCTTAACCAACGTACTCATTGGTTGAATCACTTCTGATTTCCAATCTAGGACTTGTTGCAGGCTTTCCAAATACTCTCGAATAGTAGCTGAAAGTCTTCTTTGTTCTGAGTTTAGTTCCGGTCCGTTAATATCCTCTAGCATTCGATTCCACTTTAAGACCAGCTTTCTAAGGATCTCATTTTTCTCCACAAATTTGATTACTTTTTCTACATCTGATTGGTTCCGTATTGGTAACCCATTTACAGATACCTTCTCGAATAGGTAAGAATACTTTCGCCCTATTAGCTTTTTAAACGCCCATCCTATGCCTTTATTTTCTTTAAAACGTTGTTTAATTTGATTTAAGTCTTCTAAAAGTATTGTCACATTTTGGTCAGATGGTATTTGAATATCATCTTCGATTAATTCTGATGTAAGCTGTTCTACAGTGTTAATACGTAGTTTTACTTCCTCCTGGAATTCCTTCCAATATATAAGCTTATCTTCAAGTTGAATAACATCTTCAAAGACTAGGTTTAGCCATTCTTGTGATTTTATCTGTTGAATGTTTTCAAGAGCTTTCCTAGAAAATGATAATTGTTCTTCTAAATCAAACGAAAGGTCAGTGCTTATTTTCCAACCCTCAATGTATTTCTCCGTATCCTTGACTTTTGTTTCTATACTCTTAATCTGTATTACATTCTTTTCGAATGTATTAGTGTTAGCAAGGTTATGCGAACTCGGGCGATGTTTATCGAGAGCAAGTTTATCATGTCTATCTATTACACCCAATAACCGAAAGAATTCAGTTGTCTCTTCAGCTGTTAGGGGGTAATTTACTGTAGGTGCAATAGAGTCAGGGATAAACTTGTATTGTTGATTCTCCATCTTCCACTTGGCAGCTTCTAAAGGTGTAAAAGTAGTACCACCAATGGTCATAGATTCATTTTCACTCTCTGCTGACTGATTGATGAGAGTGTTATACCTTGCAATATTCCTGCGAGTTTTATCAAGTTCTACTTGGAGCCTTTGTATATTTTGGTAAAGAACTTCAGGTTGCTTGCTGTCTAAGTTCTCAGCTATGACTTTAACAGATTCCTCGATCTCTTTAACTGATCTAGAATCTCCGCCTAAAACACTTACACATAAAGCACGAATCTCATCAGGTATCTTATCTCTCAACACTTGAAGTGCTCTTTCTTTTTCACTTGTAATGAGAACTCTTTTACCATGTGCTAATAAATGAGAAATCAAGTTTGCAATCGTATGAGATTTTCCTGTACCTGGTGGTCCTTGTACAACGACTCCCTCACTAGAGGCCAATTTCTGTGCAATTAGCTTCTGTTCCTTATTTGCAGGCAATGGAAAAAGTAAATCTTCACCTACAGAACTCCACTCAGCATTAGTTTCCTCTTTTTGTTGCTGCTTTTCATTTGTAGTTAATACTGTGACAGTTTGAGGAACAGGGTACCCTTCTTTTATTTTTTGAATAGCTGTAGTCAATTCTTTATCCCATATTCGTCCATTATTACTTCTTAAAAAAATAGCAGGTTGATGTTGAATAACAGGAAATTTAGGCAATGCATCTAGAGGATTTTCTGTCTGATGATACGAACCATTGGGACTAATTGTATGTACTACCTCCTTATACAAAGAGGATATCCCCTCTTCATCCCATGGAGTATATTCCAGCTCCTCTAATTGGGTCTCCATCTCATGGAGCCTCGCTGCATTAGGTATCTCAATATTCGTTAACATATCAGTTTCTAATTGAATGCCTTTAGAAGTTGGAAGAAGATAAAAAACTCCCTTTTTAGCATTAAACTGTAGCTCTAGCCTAGTGACCAAGACATGACGCTGGATTTTTTGGTCGTTAATATTCCAGCTTAGGAGTCCATGTCCCCAATTGACCTCGAGGTCATCTCCTTCTCGTTGTAACCTTTGATGAAGTGCAAACAGTTCATCATAAATTCTTTGAATCTTTAATTTAGGAGAAGTGTCATTGGCCCATGGCTTCCATGTATTTTTCATCCAGTTTTTATAGGTTTCTACTCGTTCATCGTCATCAGTGAATAGTTCGTATATTTCTTTTTGTTCTTCTTCAATAGTAAATAGACTCACTTGCTCCTCTTCATCTTTAACTTCTTTTTTAAATCCTATTAACTTTTTGGTTAGCGGCCTAGGATCTTCATCAGGATTCTCCCATTTCTCAATCCATGTATGTAAGGCACGAGGTAATGTTGGTGTTGGTTCAATCTTTTGTTTATGAACCTCTAACCACGCTTCTTCATTCGCCCCGTTTCCATTAAGAAAACAACCTTCCATATTTGGGATGTCAGATTGCCACCAAACTTTTTCGTATTCATTTACGTTGCGGATAATATGTTCATTTAGCCTTTTAACAGCTAATAAATATTCAAATATTTGTACTACCCTTGAGTTATTCGAAGAAGTCATGTTGGGTCCCTCCTTCTGTTTTTCTTTTATATTAACATATAATCCCAAATACATATTGGAGTTTTATAAGTATAGGTTAGATAGTTCTAAGGTTTGATAAAAATAGCTTAACAACTATTGTCTTTAAATTTATTTTTAGTACACCTTGATCTCATTTATCCACATAATTCTATTTATCCTGACTATGAGTTTACCTTTACTTTTTACTCCAACGGCCATCCTCCAGAGTTTTTTATTTCCTGATCGATATTTTTTTGTATTTGTATAGTTTCATAAATTACTGAAACTATCTGTTGGAAATAAACTAGATCATTATATGTTAATACTCTATTTTTTCTATATTTGATCCACTTTTCGCACACTTTATATCCACCTATCTTATAATCCCATACATCGAAATCAATATTTTCAAAATACTGTTTTTCGTTGATATATATTTTACTTTCATGCTTTTTATTTATTTCAAATTTTACTTTTGTAACTTTATTTGTACCTTCTACTGGAAAGTTAGATTTTATTTTAGTTCCCCTATTATGAAGGTGTAATGAAATCAGTTGAAGTCCAAATTTTGATAAGTTTTGAAATAATTCACTTTTTCGGGTGATTGGAATGTTTGGAAAATCAATTCTTAAATAATCACAATACCTTTTTCTATAACTCTCGCTATATAGAATTGAGTAAATGTATCCAAGAATGTCCTCTGGTGTAAATGTCTTATCAGGTTTATTTCTTTCTTTACTATTAGTTAATTTCAAACCTAACTTGTTTTCTATATATTTAACAAATTCTCCATTAAAATTGTGTTGTCTGATATCATCTTTAAAAAGGGTGGTATTATTATCTAAAAGGTAAAGCGGGAACACAAATGCGTTGTTTGAGGATTTAGATGATAGAAATGCTGCGTCACTAATTGTATTACTAACAAATGCATGCATAAATGTTTCAGCTTTGGTTAAACGAGAAGTAATTAAAGCAAGGTTATCGTCATTAAGAAGGTTGCTCATAACAGTATTTCTTGGCATACAAATAAATCCTTTACTATTTCCTGTGTAGTAGGTATATCTTACATCAAACGGTCTGTAAAGAATGGGTTTAATAAAACTTTGATCCACCCCTGACTTTAACAAATCTTTTTGAGCCAGGGAAACCTTCCAGTCCCTTACATCTTCTCTTAAATTGTATTTCTTCCTTGCGGTCTCAGTATCAAGTGAAATAAAGTCTTGGACTGTTTTCCATACTTCATCATGAGACCAATGAATAGTAAAATGATCTCTTGCAGTGACAATACCATTTGAATGTACTTTAAATATCTTTGTTATTTTCCAACCACTTTGATATTCATCAAAATGACTATTATTATGTGGCACAAAAAGGTAATAAGGTTTCATAGGAGATATTTTTGACCATTTTATTAAATTTATATTTTTAGTTTCTAGAAAATTTAGTTTTTCTTTTTTCTTTCCCCATAAATCACAATAATAAATAAACGGTCCGCCATCTTTTTTGTTGCTATTTTTTACAAAGAAAGTAATAGCGACTCCCTGTTCAATTTCAAAAACATTTTCATCATTTCCTCCACTAGGGCTTTTTTCATGTTTTCTCGAATTCCCATGTAGATTTATTATATAGACCTCATCAAAACTGTTCATTAAATTTTTACGCATACCCGTAAATGTCGCGTTGTCTAAATATGCGTGATTTGTGATAAAAGCGAGTACACCTGTGCCTGTTTGGTCAATTCTCCATTGTCCAAATCGAATAAACTTTACATAGTCATCTTGTAACCCTTTTGTATTCCTTTCATTTAGCGGTTCTGAATCAACAAATTTATAGTCTCGAACAAGATTTTGAATCCATTCATTATTATTTAATGAATCACGAAAATATGGTGGATTACCTAATATGACCATAACAGGTGTTTATTGCAAAATAAAAGTGCAGAGCTTTGCAAAGGAAAAATGCAGAGACCTGCACTTATTTTGTTAGGTACATAAAAAAAGACTTGCCAGCCACCCCAAGTC